>NZ_BDUD01000001.1:4939314-5131099 GCF_003113895.1 Nostoc commune NIES-4072
GGGCATTGGGCATTGGGCATTGGTTATTAATTCTTCTCCCTGACTCCCTCATCTCCCTGACTCCCTCATCTCCCCCTGCCCCCTTCTAAGGAACTGAAAGCAGAGTCAAAATATTTTGCTCCACCATATCTGGTGACTGGTCGCCGTTGATGGTCAACAAGCAGCGACGACGGTCGTAATATTCAAGTATTGGAATGGTGCGATCGTAAAATAATTCTACACGGCGTTGTACGATTTCTGGTTGGTCATCTGGTAGCGATCGCCCCAAGGAACGGCTAACCATAACAGCTTCTGGGACTTGGAGATAAATCGCCCAATCTAGTTTTTGCTCTAAATTATCCAATAAAAAATCTAATTCTTCAGCTTGGAAAGCAGTACGAGGATAGCCTTCCAACACCCAATCACAGTTAATATCTGGTTGTCTGAGGCGAATTCGGATCAATTCAACGATCATTTCATCTGGAACCAATTCCCCTTTTTGCATGTAGGGCAGGGCGTGGTACCCTAGTTCACTCAGGCTAGCGTAAACCGAAAGAGAAGTCCGGGGGTCAGTTTCCGACCATTGCAACTCCGGGAGCAGGCTATCGCCAGATATCGCTTCCCGTAAAATCTCACCTGTGGAAATCATCGGAATATCAAAATATCTGCAAAGCCTTTGTGCTTGAGTACTTTTACCCGATCCTGAACCTCCCAGAATCACCAATCTCACAACAATTTACTCCTCATCCTGTCAAATTCACTACTTGCTAAGTCTGTTTTGCCTAAACAACCGATAAATCTAATATTTAGGGCTTTTCAGACGTTCTACCCAGATTTTTTAAATAATTGGAACTTTAACTCTAATGTTTTCATTTTTACAATTACTTTCAGAGAAAAGACGAGAATTTAAATCCACAGAAATCTTGACTTCAGCACAAATCTAGTGTTTGACTAAGAATGCAATTTGCCAAATTCACCACAACTGTGAAAAACAGATAGATTATATAGGCAGATTTGTAATCAGTACCGCCAGCACAAATCTTTAATTTATTGTAATTTTTTGAACTTTATCCTATGGTTGCCCAGCTAGAAACTCCAAGTATAAATTCACCCCTTACCTTACCATATCCAGTGGAAGGACTAGTGCAAGTTTTCACTAGCTCCCATCGCAACTTTTTTACGAGCGTTATGGCCCAAGCACTGAGGATAGCTGGACAAGGAACGCCAGTATTAATAGTGCAGTTTCTCAAAGGGGGTATTCGTCAAGGACAGGATCGACCCATACAACTAGGACAAAATTTAGATTGGATTCGCTGTGATTTGCCTCGTTGTATTGATACACCACATTTAGACGATTCGGAAAATCAAGCCTTACAAAACCTGTGGCAGTATACACAGCAGGTAGTATGTAAGAGTAAGTATTCTCTCGTTGTCTTAGATGAGTTAAGTTTAGCGATTAACTTTGGTTTAATTCCTGAAACGGAAGTTTTAGCGTTTTTGGCAAAACGCCCTCCCCACGTCGATATCATTCTCACAGGCCCAGAGATGCCAAAATCTCTTCTCGATGTAGCAGATCAAATTACAGAAATCCGCCGGAGTTATCGACCTTAAATAAAATGCTCAATTCAGGATATCCTAGTAATTCGGTTTGAATTAGCTGTGAAGTTGTGATTAAAAACGATATCTGGATTACTGAAATGGCTCAAAAGGGTTTGATTTCGCCCTTTGAGCCAAGTTTAATCCGAAAAGTACAAAAAGATGAGTCTGTGGCGGTTCAACCTGTAATTAGCTACGGTTTGTCTTCTTATGGCTATGATATACGCCTTTCTCCGGCTGAGTTCCGCATTTTTCGCCACATTCCTGGAACTGTAGTTGATCCCAAAAACTTTAATCCCCAGAATCTGGAGCCAACAGCACTGCATACGGATGCTAATGGCAGTTACTTTATTTTACCTGCTCATTCCTATGGACTTGGGGTTGCTCTAGAAAAACTGGAGGTTCCTGAAAACATTACTGTAATTTGTATTGGAAAATCTACGTATGCACGTTGTGGCATAATAGCAAATCTAACGCCTGCTGAGGCTGCATGGCGAGGTCATCTTACCTTAGAGTTTTCCAATTCTTCCAGCGCTGACTGTCGCATTTACGCAAATGAAGGTGTAGTGCAATTGCTATTTTTAGAAGGTGAACCATGCGCTATCAGTTACGAAGCTCGTCAAGGTAAATATCAGGATCAACTAGAGATTGTAACCTTGCCTCGTATTTAGACTGAATGATATCTAAAAAAAGTTTACACAAGAATAGAACTTAAATCTATTTTGGCAAGTCCGAGTTGGTTCGCAATTTGGACGTACTCATCAACTAAATCGTAGATATCAATAGTAAGAAGATCGTTTGATACATAGTTTATTTCAGAAAAAGTAAAGCTTTTCTTAATCAAAGTTTTGGGAGGTAAACCAGGAAATGAGAAAAAAAGACTTAGGTTGTAAAAATATCCGTCTAAAGAGTCAGAAAGAGAACCGAGAAAGGAATAAATGCTCATACCTCCAGTACCACCTTCAAACTGATAATTATTAATTCCTAGCTGATTACACCTCTTTAATAGATCAATAATTTCACGTCCTTCCTCTTTAATTTCTCGATAAACTCGCGTTTCCTTAAGCGTGATTCCTAACATAGACTCTACCTCCGCTTGAGTTAATTGTTCAAATCTGTACACCATGATCGTCGTTATTAATTCAATTATGGCGCGATTCGATGGCGATCGCATTTCTTGAGTGGTTCTTGTTAACAAATACCTTGCTTCTTCTGGTGCTTGTTCTTCATCCACTGTAGTTAATACCATCAGCGCCACCCATATAGGTAATTGACGAATATCCCCTAATTCATCTAAATACACCCGATGTACTTGTCCGCCGTTCAGCAATGAGCGATGAGGATGAATATCACCCTTCGGGTTCAGCAGTTACTCCACTTGGGGAGACCCCAAGACCGTACTGCTTCACTTTGTTCGATACTGCGTGACGGGTAAATTATCACTGCTTGCCAGTCGCTAAATCTGGCACGGTTGCGGTAAAAATATAACGAAGATTCAGCCCATACTCTTTCATAAAGTTGTTCATCTTTCTGGAACTGTACCTCGCAAAAATATACAACTCCAGCACCATCACTTTCAGGTGGCAGAAATACTCCGTCAATTTCAAATTTTGGTTCTTTGACGGCGACTGAATCAAAACGATAACTATCTGCATTATTTGGAGGATTTGCCACTAGTTCAAACAGCAAAGTGGGAGACTGCTGAAACAGTTTGTAAAATATTGAATCTCGACGCATGAAATAATTTTACAAATTTTTTATGAGAATAATTCAGAACTAGGAGTCGAATTCAGTATGAATTTGCCTCAAAATATGATTATGGTGCTAATCTTGCTTTACCTAGACGCTGCTTTTCATACCATTGTGCGATCGCAGGTACCCACTCTTCAAAATGGGGCCACATCATTTCACACAACTTTTGAATTTCAAGTTGAGCATCTTTCTTATTTCTCAGGTCACAAAAATGCAAGAAAGACCTTAAATTGAAACTAACTACAAAATGCTGGCGATAATCAAAAGGTACTTTACCTCTTGCGTGTTCTTCAGACATTCCACCCTCAAAATCAGCTTTATATCGTTTAGCTGCTTCTAGACACCACTGCAAATCTGCTGCTCGTTGCTCTGGTGAATAATGGTATTTTTTGCCTTGTCTATCAGTGTAATAACCAACGGGACGTAGATAAAAAACATCTTCTATGTCTTTCTTACCTTCTACTACTTCAATAAACTGGTTGCCTGTGTACCTAAAAGACTGAACATCAAATGATACTCCTACCCGATGAGTACGAGCCTGCTGCATCACACTGTGAGGAAAGTAGCCACAGTTAAAAACAATCTGGGGATGCTCTAGAGGCCCATAGTGTCCTCTCTCACCCGCTAATAGTCGCTTAACAATAACTTCGCCGCTTTGTGACTCCGAGGGCCAAGAATCGCGCTCATCATACACGAACCCATCGGTATAGTCTTGGTGCATCGCGGCATAAATCACCTGCTGCGGGTTTGGTGTTTTGGCAATAACCTCTACTCGAAATCGATGCATTAGCTTATGGGGAATGGATTGGTAACTGAGATTGCTTACGCAGAAGGAGCGGAGCCTGTTTGTTATACATAGCTTTGAACTCGATCCATGATCATATCTCTGGCTGGGACTTCTACTTGAGCAGATTAAGATACTTTACAAAAATTAATAAGTTTGTTACAGTTATTTACATAAAGAGAAGACAGGGAAAAATCCATGCGTACAAACACTGCTATAATTGATGACCAAGGCAAACTGAACAACTTTGCGATCGAGCCGAAAGTTTATATAGATGAGCAAGGCGATCGCACTGGTTTCACTCCCTATGCAGAAATGCTCAACGGTCGTTTAGCAATGATTGGTTTTGTCTCTCTAATAGCATTAGAAGTATTCACAGGACATGGCATCATTGGGGTTTTGGGAAGTCTATAAAAACTAATTTCTATAACTTAATTCTCAAGAAATATAAGAGACGGTAAATTTACCGTCTCTTAATTTATGGAAAACTTAGTGCTAGAGTAAAAATATACTGATAGCAAAAGCCGCTATCAGCGTAAAAATATTGGGTGAACTATGGCTTTAACTGCTTCAACTATGTTGCCATTAGGCACAAAAGCACCAGATTTTAATCTACCGGAAGTGGTATCTGGAAAGGCAACTTCACTTTCCACCTTCGCAGATAAAAAAGCGTTGTTGGTAATGTTTATTTGTCGGCATTGCCCATTTGTAAAGCACATTCAACAAGAACTAGTGCAGTTAGGAAAAGATTATTTTACAAGTGATTTAGCGATCGTTGCCATCAGTGCTAACGATGCACAAAATTACCCAGATGACGCGCCAGAATCGTTACAAGCATTTGCAACAGAACAAGGGTTTAATTTTACCTTATGCTACGACGAGAGTCAGGAAACAGCAAAGGCTTACACAGCAGCTTGCACACCTGATTTTTTTGTATTTGATGACCAACGGCAACTTGTTTATCGGGGACAATTAGATGATAGTCGCCCCAGTAATGGTAAACCCGTAACAGGCGCAGATTTACGCGCAGCCATTGAAGCAGTGCTGGCGGATAAACCTGTTACAAGCGACCAAAAGCCGAGTGTTGGTTGCAATATTAAATGGAAACCTGGAAACCAACCCAGTTATTTTGGTTAAAAGGGATTTGGAATTGGGCATTGGGCATGGGGCATGGGGCATGGGGCATGGGGCATTGAGTATTGGTAAAACTTTTCCCTACTCCCTACTCCCTACTCCCCATAAGTATCAATGTTTAATTTCCAAATTCAGTATGTAGCATCCTAATTGAACTTTTTCTGCCCACAATTCATATTCCAGACGCAAATGTTCTGGTAAAGGATGTCCGTTGAGAATTAGGCTACTAGTAAAATTTCGTAAACGAATAGGATTGTTAGGTTGCAACGACTCAGTTGGCAACCAATAGCGACTAATGCCATAAACGCCCCGTTCCCAAAAGTGACGGTAACTCACTTGAGCGTTACCTTGCATAGTCATGATGACTCGGTAAGGGGAAATCTCCAGCCACAAAATTCTAGGACTATTAGGGGCGTAAGCTTTGCTCTTACTTTGAGGAAGTGTATCCTCTGGACTTACGACACTCTCTACTTCACAGCTAATTAAAGGCGGTGCGGTCAGCAGCAAATGGAATCTATCAGTATCTTTTTGATACAATGTCGCGGCAGTTTCCACAACAGACCAGATTGGTAGGTCAGTGGAAATAAGTGATAAGCACACGGGCTTGCGGTGATGGGTCAGCATGGGAGCGATAAGGGTTAAAAGCTATTGAACAAAGTTAAATAGAACACTAGGCAGTCTGATAGACCAGGGTAAGAACTAAATAGTAAAACAGGCTTAATATTAATGAATCCGCCGATTTGTTAAGCTACACAGATACCAATAGAAACAGGTAGAATGTCAGCTTAGACAGCAAAAACGGTACTTTCTTTCTTTAGAGAGAGCTAATTCGTAAGTAAAGCTTGTAAATATTCTAAGACTATAGCTTCAAAACAGTGGGAGTCTTTTTAGATGTTAAGAAACCTTCTTGAGGGAGACTTGCCGTAGATTTGAGTAAGTTTCATACAGCAAAAAGCAATAAGATACTAGGCAGAAAGTCACTAACAGCGATTTTGTTTGTCGCTGCTGAACTTCAGGTGTATTTAACAGCCAGTGTATCCTAATGTCACCTTCTGTTATAACCGTAGAAACTCACGAAGACCTATCTCACAAGTTAAATTATTTAATGGCCCCCTTTTAGCTGCCTTTACGGGGTCACATCCGGGTGGTTAGGGATTTATTACCATCGTCTAATGTTGGGCACTCTAACCAAAACTTTGTAACTTCTTTTAAAAGAAGAACTCCGCAGCACTGCTAGTTGTTTTCAAGCTCGACAAAAGGACTTTTCAAATATCCTCTAACCTTTATCGAATTACTGTCATTTTGAGTATTTGTACTCTATGATGTAGATTTCGCAAAAATTAACGCTTTAAAATTTTTTACTCCAGATGAATGGCACTAAGTTCTTGGTTACATGTAATACTCATGAAGTGATGACGCGACAAGCGAACAAAATAGTTAATGGTCAGCAGTATTAATCAAGCAAATATTTTATCCCGGTTATGGGGTGCATCAAAATCAATCAGTGGCCCTTTTGGAACGATGCGAGTTGGGTTAACTTGGGGATGGCTTCTGTAATAATGCCGTTTGATGTGGTCAAGATTGCAAGTTTCTTTAACTCCCGGCAGTTGGTAAAGTTCTTTGAGATAATTCCACAGATTTGGATAATCTACAATTCTGCGTAAGTTGCATTTGAAATGCACATAATAAACTACATCGAAACGAAACAGAGTAGTGAACATACACCAGTCCGCTTCAGTAATTTGATTTCCGCAAAGATAGCGTTGATTTCCCAATACTTTTTCCCAGTAGTCGAGAGCCGTGAATAATTCTGTTACTGCTTCATCATAAGCCGACTGAGTGGTAGCAAATCCCGCCCGATAGACACCGTTATTTATTGGTTGATAAATTGTATCAATCGTCTCGTCAATTACTTTTTGTAAATGTTCTGGATAAAAGTTGATATTTTGTTTAGCGAAAGCATTGAATTCTGTATCAAACATCCGAATGATTTCGCGGGATTCATTATTGACAATTGTCCCATTTTGGATATCCCATAAAACTGGAACTGTCACCCGACCGCTATAGTTAGGGTCAGCTTTTAGATAAAGTTGCCAAAGATATTGAGTCCCGTTAACTATATCGGGAATGCACCCCGGTTCATCTCCAAATTCCCAGCTATTTTGATCGATTTCTGCGCCAACGACTGATAACCCAATGACATCTTGGAGTCCTTTCAATTGGCGGATAATGGCGGTGCGACACGCCCAAGGGCAAGCCCAAGAAATATACAGATGATAGCGCCCTGCTTCAGCTTTCAAGCCACTAGAAGCATCAGCTGTAATGTGGTTGCGGAAAGTAGTTGATGGACGGATAAATTTACCTTCTGAGTCTTCTTGATCCCTTTGAGATATCCATTGGCCATCCTTAAGAATTCCCAAACCCATAATTATCTCCTTAGTTATTAGTCCACAGTCAAACAATTTTAAATTTTGGATTTTGGATTTTGGATTGTTTCGCCCAGCCAACGGCTTGCTCAAGGCATCCCAAAGGGCAGGGCATGAACCGAAATAATTTTTAATTATTTAATCTAAAATCGGCACGGCCAAGAATCTAAGACTTTTGACTTTTGGCTTTTGACTATTCAGCGTTGAGGATTTTTGGTACTTTGAAAAATTCACCTTCTTGTTCAGGCGCACTGTTGAGGATGCTTTCTCGGTCAGGATAGGGTTGCAATTTATCCTCTCGTGTGATGTTGCTGACATCGATTGCCCGCGTTGTTGGAGGCACATTACTAACATCAAGTTCATCCAACTGTTGAATATAATCCAGAATACTTCCTAACTGAGTAGTGAATTGTTCTTCTTCTTCGGGAGTTAATTCTAAACGGGCAAGATTAGCTACTTTATGAACTTGTTCTTGGTCAATCATAAATTGTCATTTGTCATTGGTCATTGGTCATTGGTCATTGGTCATTAGTTCTTAGCAAATGACAAAGAACTAATGACTAATGACTAAAAGAATACGTCAATTTGCGATCGCCCGGTGGTTTTCAACCAGTTTTGAGCTTCGATGTAGTTATTGGGAGCCATGCGAATAGCTCGAATCCAATAGTCTGCGGCTTGATCAAACAGTGCTTCGCCAGCCTCGTTATCTCCAGCTTCTTTCTCTTTTTCGCCTTGGTAGTGATAAATCACAGCGATGTTGTTCAAAGCTTGGGGCATCCGTGGGTTTAACTCAACTGCCTGGTGGTACAGTTCTAAAGCTTTGTTATGATCACCGTTACTGGCATAGATTAGCCCCATATTGTAGAGAATATAGCCGCGATCGCTGGTATCTTCCTCTAATGTTAGAGCTTCTTCATAATATTCCAATGCTTCAGCATATTCGCCTTCTGCTTGGGCTGACATGCCATCTCGATAATAAACAAACGCTTCTTTAGCTTTTTTGTTGGTTGGCAGGATCTTCAGGATAATATCTGCCATAACTGTAAAGGATTTGTCAACAAAATTATCGTTCTTTTGTGTTCTTGGCATACTACTCTCTGGGGATTGGAGATTGGGGATTGGGACTGGGTATTAGGTATTGGAAATATTCTTCGGCTAATCCCCAGTCCACTCAATAGCTAATTTAACTGATTTGTGGGGGCATTCTTCTCACTGAGTGGAATGATGCACTCTGGACTATTATGGCGAGAGTTGTTTACCAAGGTGCTAACGGGATACGCAGTCATTGCTGGCGCTGGATAGGGACGCAATAGCTGCTGTAGAGTTTGGGGCGTTTGCACTTGGGAATCTAGCCATAAATCGTAATCTTCTGGCTCTAGAATTACTGGCATCCGCTCGTGGATAGGTTGGAGTAATTCGTTAGCTGCGGTTGTCAAAATTGTACAAGAGATTATTTCTTCGTTAGCAGGCGATCGCCATTTCTCCCACAAACCTGCAAAGGCGAAGGGTTGCCCATCTTGAAGGCGAAAATAAAATGGCTGCTTTTTACCTTGTTGCCGTTGCCACTCATAAAAGCCATCAGCTATCACTAAACAACGTCGATGCTTAAAAGCCGAACGAAAAGATGGTTTTTCGGCAACAGTTTCAGCCCTAGCGTTAATCAGCTTTGCCCCTATCCCTGCATCTTTTGCCCATGACGGAATTAATCCCCAATACAATTGCTTAAATTCCCGCTTTTCGCTTTCGGGATTTTGTAACACTGTTGCCACCATTTGCGTCGGTGCGATGTTATATCCGGCTGCTAAATCCAGAACTGGCTCGACGACATGGAAAACTTGAGCTAAAGCTTCTGCTGACTGATTTAAAGTAAATCTTCCACACATAGTTTTATTCTCGACCACTGACTAAATTAAATATCTCAATCTAGAAATGAATAATGTTTTTTATTTTTTCAGATAATTTTCTTTATTACTTCTAAGCGAAATCTTCAAAAAAATCATCCGGTTTTGGGAAAATATTTTGGTAAGATATTGTATTTTGAACCTCTAATTCTCAACATATTCTTAACTGCATTTTAGCATGGAACTACTGCGTCTGTACGATTTTTTACCTTCTGGCAATGGTTATAAGATACGTCTTTTATTGACACAACTAGGTATGCCTTTTGAGAGGGTAGAGCTTAATATTTTGAAAGGCGAGACTAGAACACCAGAATTTTTAAGTAAAAATCCCAATGGAAAGATACCTATTATTGAAATTGAGCCAGGGAAATACTTGGCAGAATCAAATGCCATATTGGTATATTTAAGTGAAGGTACAGAATTTTTACCTTATGATCGCTTTTTACGAGCGCAGGTGCTGCAATGGTTATTTTTTGAACAGTATAGCCATGAACCTTTTATTGCTACATCAAGATTTTGGATTTCTATTTTAGGTAAAGCTGAAAAATATAGTGAAGCTATAAAGCAAAAACGTGAACCAGGTTATGCAGCACTTAGCCTGATGGAAAAACACTTAAGTTCTCACACTTTTTTAGTGGCAGAGCGTTACACAATTGCTGATATCGCCTTGTTCGCGTACACTCATATAGCTGATGAAGGTGGGTTCGATTTAACACACTTTCCTGCTATCCAAGATTGGATAGAAAGAGTCAAAGCTCAACCAAGGTATATCAGTATTACCCAAGCATAAAAACTCGATTTTGCTTTTTTTGTGTCTCTCGTTTCTTGGCTTTGCTAGAGGATATATTGGGTAGGACATTGCCTCACAATCAACAGGAGGTAGAGTCTTCCAATAAGAAGGTATTACTAAGCAGCAACTAGTAGTCTGTATCAATTTCTATCAGTTTTTGCCGAGAGGACAAACCTGATTTTATTCTGATATCAGATTTGGCTACATCAAATTTCTTTGCTAATAGTTTAATTAACTCTTCATTAGCCTTACCATCGACTGGGGGCGATTTTAAATACACAGTCAAACTGCCATCAGGTTGTTCTTCGATTTTTTGTTGTTTTGAATTAGGTTTAACCTTGACTTTTTTTTGCATAACCTATTTTCTGTAATTGTCGCAGCCACAACCAACCTAATACAGAACCCAATACATAATGAGGAAAATCCCACCAAACAAAGGTAGTACCAAGTAACAACTTACCTATCAAAGTGGCGCGAATCTCTTCTAATAGCGGCGGATGCCAAAGTTGCAAGAATTCTAGTATACAGGTGATGACAAAAACCCATATAGGAATTTGGATTATCGCTGCCCGACTTCTGAAAAACCAAAATGCAAACAGACACCAAAATATTTCGTAAAATATAGCTGCTCCGTAGTCATTAAACCACTGATGGGCAGGGCCAGTGTAGTACTTAAACAAAAAGCCCATCGGTACAACGATGAGCAGAGAAAGAATAATAAATATTGTTTGGTTACGATGTTGGAGCATTTTCTCAAGGCTAAAGACTAACGAAAATTTTAGCCTCTGCATTGCTCTTTCTTAATAATTCGTAATTTTGGATTTTAATTACGAATTATTTCGTTATGGATATCTTCTGCTACCAGCGCCTACTACACCAATTTTGTGGCGATAGGAGAGTTCAGCACCAAACCAGCCGGAAGCGCTAGTCAGTGTACCAACAACGAGGGAGATTAATAGTCCCCAAGGTAATATTCGGGACTCAGCATCGTCCAAACGCAGGAGAAAGTTGACGAGTGATAAAACCAGGATAGAAACGTTAAGTATCAAATGCACCCAACCGGCGGTGCGCTTGCGAACTCGTTCAATTTTCAAAAAGTCGCTCAGACCGGTGGCTGCTGCGATTAAGCCTAAACCTAATCCAAGTCCGATTAACCAGAATGAAGCCCTAGCCCAAAAGAAATCACGAGTTAACCAATAGCCAACATCACTTCCCAAGGCGGCGGCTAAAAAAGCGATGGGAAAGATCACAGTCAAAGGATGTAGAGGATGTCCTGCGATCGCAACTGTGCTTGGTACGCCGCTATCAACATACTCACTGTCGTTACTTTCAATAACTGGTGGAATATTTGGAAAAGGTGTTGAACCTGTTTGCGTTGTGTCTGTAGTTTCCATTTTAGTATCCTGAATTTATTAACGTCCTATTATTTAAGCTGAAGGAATTTTTTCAACATAAGCTTCAGCTTGTAGGGTTAGTTTGCCTACTTCTACTTTTAGTTGGTTAACTTGCAGACTCATTCCATCTAAATCGAAGTTACTCAAATTTAGAATTTCGCTAGTTTGATCTATCAAAGCTTTTGTCAACTCTGGCGATATTTCCTCACTTTCGTCATACTCGACATTTTCCAAAGCAACAGTTTTTCCATTGCCACTGATCTTGGGAACTGCGGAAAAAGCAACTTGCTGATTTTCACCAGTTTCTACTAATTTCATGCTGGCATTTAGTGCTACTTTACCATCACCAGGTAGTCGAAAGTCTACATTTTGAGGTTCGATAGTCCTGAGTTGCCCGTTAACATGGATTTTTTGGCTTTGCAGTTGCGATCGCACATATTCTGAATTAAAGGCCCGATTAATATCAGCTTCGGTTAACACAACCTGTGCCTTAGCTTCAGTAGGTTTAGTGAGTTCAATTTTGCCAAAAGCCACACTCAGAGGATTGATGGCGACATTAGTCATTTGCATTTCCAATTCCTCCATACGGAGGTCTTTCTGCATAACCAAACCTTCACCTTCAATCGTGACTGAATCCACCTCTCCCTGAACTAGTTTTAGAGGGTCTGTTT
Source organism: Nostoc commune NIES-4072 (assembly GCF_003113895.1). Taxonomy (NCBI): domain Bacteria; kingdom Bacillati; phylum Cyanobacteriota; class Cyanophyceae; order Nostocales; family Nostocaceae; genus Nostoc; species Nostoc commune. Next base: position 4,951,742 of record NZ_BDUD01000001.1, read on the forward strand.
GGATGTCTATATCTAAATCTTCTACTTCATCTAATTGGCTAGATAATCCAATTTCTGCCGCTTTATTCAGCGCCTGCTCTCCTAATCCAGGACTGTCTGGCATTATTAAATTTACTCCTATAAATAGCATATCCTTTAGTTAATCTAAGGAAATTGCTATCTAAATCTTATCTATCTGGCGATGGAATATAGATTTAAATATTGTCTATCTAAAAGTAGAATTACATAATTTTATCTAATAAAAACTTTTGTTTTTCTACTCAGGATTTTTCAGGGGCATGATGTAGAGTAGCTATGTCAGAAAATATCGCTCAAAAGAAAGATGGTATCTTGAGAATTTAATCGTTATGCTACTTTTTTTAACTAATGCTGCACCAAAAGCTGTTTAAGGATAAAGATTGTAGTCTAGTTTTAAACAAATTTTTGGGTTGCCGCATCCTTGTATCTAATTGCTATAGAATATGGTCAATTTTATAATAATTTTCTTAATGACAAGGTAAAACCAGGCACAACATCTTCACTGCTTAAAACTGCCGTAGCTGGATATTGAGTAATTGAACCATCCCGGCGATAAACTAAAGCTTGCTGATTTTTACTATCAATTAACCATCCTAATTGAACACCATTACTAATATATTCTTCCATCTTGGCTTTAAGTTTTGCCAAGCTATCGTTTTTAGAACGAATTTCAATTACAAAGTCGGGTGCTAAATTAATAAATTTGTCTTCTTCTTCGTCCCAACCTTCTGGCAAACGTCCTTTAGCTATAAAAGCAGCATCAGGCGATCTGACAGCAGTATTTGCTAATCTAAAACCTGTACTTGAACTAAATACTTCACCTAAATCCTGACTTTCTACCCAATTCAATAAATAGGCTCCCGCTTTTATTTCTCGATTACCAGAAATTCCACCAGTTGGGGGCATAGTTTCTAACGTTCCATTAGCATTGCGTTCAAACCGCAGTTCTGGGTTTTGCGAACTTATCAGCATTAATTCTTTATCAGTGACAGTATACAAAGACTGCACCGTTATTTTTTCGCTGGTCATGATGATGCCATAGCAAGCTTGATAGATATTTCAATTTTAGGTTGAGATTCAATTACTTCTGTACCCCTTTCCCACCTTACGTTCTCTGCGGCTGGAGCAGTTTGTTATAAAATTGACATTAACATCAGTGCAATATCTGACTATAAGCTATTTTAATCCTTCAAAATAATGCTCTCAGAACGCTTTACCACAGCTCTTACCTACGCCACCCAACTACATGCCAAGCAAGTTCGTAAAGGTTCAGGTGTTCCCTACGTTGCCCATTTATTAGGTGTCGCTAGTATTGCTTTAGAATATGGGGCAAATGAAGATGAGGCGATCGCAGCTCTTTTACACGATGCGATCGAAGATCAAGGTGGCGTTGCGACACGAGAAGAAATTCGCCGTCGCTTTGGTGATAATGTAACAGCAATTGTAGATGGTTGTACTGACGCTGATACAACTCCAAAACCGCCTTGGCTACAGCGCAAGGAGGCATATATTGCTCACATTCGTACTGCTTCCCCATCAGTACTGCTTGTGTCATTAGCAGATAAACTTTACAACGCCCAATCTATTCTCAAAGATTATCGTGTTTTGGGCGAATCACTTTGGGAACGTTTTCACGGAGGTAAAGAAGGAACTCTTTGGTATTATCGGGCGCTTGTGGATGCCTTCAGAAAGACTGGAACCACTATAATCATTGACGAATTAGAACGAGTTGTTGCACAAATTGAGGTATTAACATCTAAATAAAAGATAAAGATATTTTTTCTCAAACAGATACTCCCATTGAATCAGCAGATTCTACTTTGTAGTTCTAGTTTGATTATTCCAGAAGTGAATAAAAGTTTCATAGAAACTAGACAAATAGCCTTTTTACAGACACGATATAATCATGTGTCTCACGAAAAAGTTTTGGCTTTTAGGTTCTTTCTCTAGATAAAAAATCTTTCTCTCGGTAGACAGGTGTACTTACATTATTATGACTGCTACGTTACTAACATGACAATAGTAAGACGAAACGCCCTAAATACAACCGTAAGTCCTTCAGTAAGTTCTCCAGAAACCTTAACAGAAAAAGTTATTGAAGCAGAGCGTATGCACGATGTTCTGCTTTTACTGCAAAACTTGATTAACAGTGAAGAAGCCACTGTTAAACTAATTCTGGATTGTCTGTATGATGTTGGCTCAGTCAATCTGATCAACCAAAAGCTTCGTGTGAAGCCCGTAAACAGGGTAATGAAATTAATTGCGCGAATGTCCAAACCAGTTTTTAGAACTTTGGCTTTAAATTGGTTTAAGAAAAACTGTCCTCAACTGATTACTAATTGGCTACATACGCAGGTAACTTTTGAAAGTACCAAAAAGAAAGCCCCAGAAGTAGCTGTTGAAGTTGCAGAACTTCAACCATATCCCATACCACAGAGAGAAAATCTGAGCCAAGAGATTAGAAATCTACGCTATCAAGTAAGATGGCTAGTTGGGATTTCAATAATAGCGATCGCTGCTTTAGGAGTAACAGCCATTAAGTGAAACTGAACCCCATAAGTAGCATCGTTATTAAATTTAATAGACTCAGCAAGCTATTTTCGGACTAAGATTCACTTTGGTTATAAAAATCCTACCACTTAAAATGTGAATAATTTTTCTCAATCAGGTGTTTTGGGATTAATTTGGCTAATTTTAAGCAGCTTAACTCGTTGTATTGCCAGCACATATAAATAACTAAAACTGGCTCAACATATATGCTAATTCGTACTATGACTTTGCCCAAGCCTACCTTGGAGGATATAGAAATACATCTACTTTTGGAAGGTGTGTATCAATATTATGGTTATGACTTTCGTAATTATGCTCTTTCCTCACTCAAGCGCCGCATTCAGAGCTTCATGGAATTAGAGGGGTTAGCAAATGTTTCTGCATTGCAAGAACGGTTACTCCACAACCGTGTCTATTTGGAACGATTTTTGCTTGCTCTGACAGTGAATGTCACATCAATGTTTCGTGATCCCAGCTTTTATCACGCCTTCAGAAATCAAGTTATCCCCTTCTTGCAAACCTATCCATTTATTCGCATCTGGCACGCTGGATGCTCGACTGGTGAAGAAGTCTACTCAATGGCGATTTTACTACAAGAAGAAGGGCTTTACCACCGTTGCCGCATATATGCAACTGATACTAATGAAAAGGTATTACAAAATGCCAAAAGTGGGATTTTTTCTCTGAAACTGATGCAAGAATATACTCAACTTTACCTGAAAGCAGGCGGTAAGAAGTCTTTCTCTGAATATTATACAGCAGCTTATGATAACGCTATATTTCGAGCATCTCTAAGAGAAAATGTTGTTTTCGCCCAACATAATTTAGCAACTGATAGCTCTTTTAATGAGTTTAATGTTATCCTTTGTCGTAACGTCCTGATATATTTCAATCAGGTACTTCAAAAGCGGGTACACGAACTTTTTTATAATAGCCTTGGCACTTTCGGCATTTTAGGTTTAGGAAGACAAGAATCTATCAGGTTCACCCCTTATGAACAGTACTATGAAGAGATAGTCAAAGGGGAAAAACTATACAAGAAAATCGCTGGTGGTTAAAATCTAGACCGTTTGAACCATTAGATGAACGTGATTTAAGGTGAGTTCCACAAACCTTTGCCTGACTTAAACTAAAGTTCAAGTCTGCCCTTCTCCGAGTCTGAGAGAGACAGGTTTTGCACAGCAACAGCAGGGAGAGGTCTTTGTAACCTGTCGAACTCACGTTGATTTAGGTGAATTTAACCGTAAAAGTAGAGAGAATATAACTAAAAGTGTATTCTAATTAGCACTAAGTATTTACCAGAAAAAATATTATAAACAAAGCTACGGTCGCTGTCAAAAGACAGTCTGTCAAACATTTTTAATTGTATTCAGAAGATAGACTTAGACAGGGATTAAGGTAAATTATACATTAAAGTCTTAAAGGAGATTGTCGATGCAGCTTCTCGAATGTCCTCCTGTTGCAATCATTGCTGGAGAAAATGCGGTTCAAGTTTCTCAACTACCTTCTATATGGCAAGACATTGCTAGAGGAACCACGAGTGTCGGACTTTCTCATCCCCAAAGCTATGTTGAGATGGCGCAGTTGTTCCTATACAAATTACAGCATGGTGACGTTGACTTATTTAGCGATCGCCCCCAACTAGCTCACTTGATCCCGTCATTTTCCCAACTATTTGCACAACTAGCATGGGAAACCCTAGAATTTTTTGGGCAAGACTTTCTCAAACACAGCTATCCGAACTTTACAAAAATTCTCCGTGATGTGGAGTCAAAGGGGACAGAGTATGCTGATGAAGTAAAAGTGGCTCGCATTGGCATAGATTTATTCAACGAGTTTGGTTATGAATTACCTGCCAGCTTCTATCATGTGCATTTAGCACCAATTTACCGGGATCATGTTTTTGAAGAACGCGCCTTAAGATTTGATCAGCGTGATATCGAACACAAACGTGCTTGGGATGCCATACTCCATGCAGGTAAGGTGTTTGCGATTCAGATGAAGGTGCAAAGCATTGCTTCTAAATATGGTTTTACTTATCAACACGGCTGTGGTTGTAACTCTCACCTATCTTCCATTGATGTATCTAGTGGCGCGTTTGAATATGAATTGAGTCCCGAAAAACGCCAGCGATGGATTCGCAGTTTCTTATGGACTGCTTGGTATGAGTATGCCTTATTTGCGATCGTGCCCAACACGATTTATTTAATCTAATACCAATTTGAAAAAAGAATTCGACAAGACCATTTGTAGAGACGCGATTCATCGCGTCTTTATCCCGCTTTATCCAAGGATGTGTTGCAATCATTAATTGAATTGAATAAGCAGAGGGAGTAATTTCTCCCTCATTCTCATTTACTGCCAAACGTAGATGAGGATAAACAAAATAATCCAAATAACATCGACGAAGTGCCAGAACAACGAAGTCGCGTTCACGCCGAAGTGACCTGTGTCGTAGTTGCCAGGGATGAAAGAACGTACCAAAATAATCGACTGCAACAGAATACCAGTGAAAACGTGCAAACCGTGGAAACCTGTTAGCAGGTAAAACGTCCCACCAAATACCCCTGAAGTGAAGCCAAAATCGAGGCCGTTCCATTCAATCGCTTGCCCAACCAAAAAGTAAGTTCCCATCGCCATTGTTGTCAAGAGAAATAGGCGAAATTTCACTAAGTCATGGCGTTGAAGGGCGCGTTCTGCTAAGTAAATTACAAAGCTACTGGCGACAAGAATTACTGTGTTGATTGTCGGTTCTTTTACTTCTAGCCCGGAAACACCAGCTGGTAGCCAGTTAGGGGTTGTTGTTTTGTAGATGGCATATCCGGCGAAAAAACTTAAGAAAATGACGCTTTCTGAGAGGAGGAAGACAATGAAGCCAAACATCTTGTTGCCTTCTTCGTCGTGGGTATGTTCTGCGGCTGTGTGGTGCAATTCGTGGGAATTGATATAACTGTCCATTTTGCTTTTAGCTGAGGTTGAGTTTGAAACGCAGAGGAACGCGGAGGGAAGCGCAGAGGGACGCAGAGGGTTTTTGCGTCTTCCCGATAGTTTGTGTTTATTCTGGGAGGTTGGCTGTTAAGGGTTCTGATTTGCCGTAGCCGTAGGGTTCGGAGACGATGATGGGAATTTCTTCAAAGTTTTCTACTGGGGGGGGTGAAGAAACTAACCACTCTAGTCCGATTGCTCTCCAAGGGTTAGCAGGTGCTTTCTCGCCCTGCATCCAAGAAATCACCATGTTGAAAATGAAGGGCAAGGTGGACATTCCTAAGAGGAATCCGCCGAGGCTAGCGATGATATTCCAGTATTGATACTCTGGGGCGTAGGAAGCGACTCGGCGTAGCATTCCTTGCAATCCTAATGGGTGCATGGGTAAAAAGTTAAGGTTAGTGCCAATGAAGGCTAACCAGAAGTGAATTTTACCCCAGCTTTCAGAGTACATCCGCCCAGTCATTTTGGGGAACCAGTGGTAGATGGCAGCAAATAAGCCCATCGTCACAGTGCCGTAGAGAACGTAGTGAAAGTGTCCCACTACAAAGTAAGTATTGTTAACGTGGACATCAACTGGCACAGAGGAAAGCATAATGCCTGTGATGCCGGCGAAGACAAACATGACTAATCCACCCAGAGCAAACAGCATGGGGGTATTTAGTCGCAGTTTACCGCCCCAAATAGTTGCTACCCAGGCAAATACTTTAATTCCCGTGGGTACAGACACACACATTGTCGTCAGCATGAAAATCAACCGCATCCAGCCTGATGTACCACTGACATACATGTGGTGTACCCAAACAATGCCGCTTACACCTGCAATCAAGATGGATGAAATAGCAACTACTTTGTAACCAAATAAGGGTTTACGTGAATAAACTGGAAAGATTTCTGAGAAAATCGCAAAGACAGGCAAAATAATCACGTAAACGGCGGGGTGGGAGTAGAACCAGAAGTAATGCTGGAACATAACTGGATTCCCACCCTTGGCTGGGTCAAAAAAGCTCGTGCCAACTGTGAGGTCGAGTAGCAGCATCACCGCACCAGCTGTTAATGCAGGTAGTCCGAATAGTTGGATAATCTGGGCGCTAAACACCCCCCAGACAAACAAGGGCATCCGAAAGAAGCCCATTCCTGGGGCCCGCATCTTCACGATTGTGGTGACAAAGTTGACTGCCCCCATAATTGAGGATACGCCGGATATTGCCACCGCTAAGAGCCAGAGAACTTGACCATTAATCAAGTTACCTGTGGGATTCTGAAGACTGACTGGCGGGTAAGACCACCAACCGGCTTGGGCTGGCCCACCAGGGACAAAGAAGCTACCCATCATGATAATTCCGACTATCGGCACCATCCAAAAGGCGACGGCGTTAAGGCGGGGAAATGCCATATCTCGCGCCCCAATCATCAGGGGTACTAAATAGTTGGCAAAACCAACGAGTGAGGGAAATGTCCACAAAAACAGCATTATAGTGCCGTGCATGGTGAACATGCCGTTATAGACGGTGCGATCTACTAAATCTGATTCGGGTGTCATCAGTTCTCCCCGCATCACCATCGCAAAGATACCGCCGACGAGAAAGAAGAAGAATGAGGTAACGAGATACTGGATACCAATTACCTTGTGGTCGGTACTAAAGCTGAAGTATTCTTTCCAGTTACTTGCAGATTCGTGGTTATGCTTCTCATCAGGGAGAAGAATACCTTCAATAGGAACATTAGTCATGGTTACTTTCCTTTCAACCAGGTGAATTTACTAGAGGAGGTGCAGCAGGTGGAACTGTAACCCAACCAGTTTGGACTGATTGATTGGATGTTTGAGCATACTCAGAAGCTGCCTGATTATTTGCTACCGATGGCTTTTGGATTGCAGCTTCTGCTAGCCACTGTTGATAATCTTCAGGAGATTCGACAACCACATTCGCCTGCATCGTCGCAAAGTATGTACCGCTATATTGAGAATCGGTCAATCGGTATTTGCCGGCGCGGATGGGAGTAAATTCAAAGTCGATCGCATGGTTGGGAATAATATCCTGCTTGAGGCGAAATGCAGGTATATAGAAGCCGTGGAGAACGTCTTGTGATTTCAGTGCTAAACGTATCCGGCGATCGCTAGGTAAATGCAATTCGGTACTGGTAATATCTTTTTCAGGATAATGGAAAACCCACGCCCATTGTTTAGCGAGTACATCGATTTTTTCTACAGGTTCCGCTAAAGCGTTAGCTGGTACATCTCTTGGTTCTGCATGAGCCGATTGCATTGCTAGCGGATTATGCAGGTGAACTAATTCCGATGGGCCTTGAATCCCCATTTGTTCGTAAACTTGGTAGCTGTAACCCGCAATCCAAAACACCAAAAGAATTGGAATTGCTGTCCACACAACTTCTAAGGTGATATTGCCATGAATCGGGGGGCCGTCGGTGAAGTCATCTTTGATTGCCCGATGGAAGATCACAGAATACATTAAAGTACTTGTTACTCCCAAGAAGATGAAGGAACCAAGGGTTACTAAGAAGCTAATCAAATCATCAATTAGTAGGGATTCGGCTGCTGCTTGGGGAGGAAGCCAAAAGTAAGCCTGCTTCCCGATCCAGAGACTCGTAACAGTCACTGCGATCGCGCCTGTAAGCAGCGTCAAAATATTTAAAATCTTCTGGATTTTCATGGTCATTGGTTATTGGGCATTGGGCATGGGGCATTGGGCATTAGTCAAAGGACAAAGGACTTATTTGAGAGTTGTGTTGAGGTCTTGGTGCGATCGCAGCAAATTATCTGCTGTATTGTGTACGCCAAACTCGGCAGCCATTTGCGCCCCTAGTGTCCCGTGGACGTACAGAATGAACATGATTGCTATGCCTGCCAACAGATAGATCCATTGCACTTCTCTATCTGTCTGTTTATATTCTTGTTTGGCCCAAACGAAGCGCTGCCATCCTCTCCAGATGGTCAGGACAACAATCAGCGCTAATAAGAACACACCACCTACACCATGCCAAAGCATAGTTTCCATTGCCTGTAATCCCCAGGCACTTTTCATATCCGCTGGTGGTGTTGCCAACAGCATTTCATAAAAGCCTGCTGCCACTGTGAAAAATGTGATGATGCTGGCAGCTAGCATGTTGTACCAGCCAACATTAAATAAGTTGTCACGTTCCACAGTAATGGCTAAAAACTTGAAGACCCATTTTTCAAAGGGGAACAGAACACCGACAATATCAAAGGTCATTCCAATGATGAACAAACCTATTGTCAGATGGACTAAATTGGGATGAATGGGAATTGTGTAAGGTAATCCGTTTGCGCCTAAAGAGCCGCTCAATTGATCGATTAATTCTGAGTTCATCGCAACAGACCATCCTTTACTGCTTCCACAACTGGCACTGTATGCAATCCATACACCCAAACAAGTTCATCTCCGAGATATACTTGCAAGCCAACTATCAAAGTTAAAACTAGTCCGGCTCCCAAATAATAAATTGATATTTTTTGCGGGTTGCGGGCACGAATTACATAGCGCCAAGCTGTAATCGCCGTGATGATTCCCGAAAGGGACCAACCAATCAACGTATGCAGGTTCAGCACCGATTTAGCTAGGCTGTAAGGCTGTGCTAAACCCGCTTCAAATTGACCAAAAATAATCGCCACGAAGATGGCGATCGTGGCAACTAACATATTCCACCAACTCACCTCAAAAAGACTGGATTTACCAGTAAAATAGCCAACTACATCGCAGAAAAAGGAAAACAACACCATCGCAATTACGAAGTGGACAACGATGGGATGAATCGTATCTGGATAGGGTAAATTGTGGTCGTTCAATGATGTAAAATACTCAAGCATTGGATTCTCCTGGACATATCTACCGCACTATGGTCAATCAATTTTGGATTGCCGATAGCGTACCGTTAGCGAGTTATCGAGCGTCTTTTGGATTTTAGATTTATTCCGTCCCTGACGAGATATAAACCAGAAGACCTTAATCCAAAATTGCTAGTTAAACTTCAATGATTGATAGATACCCGCTAACATCACTACAAGTATCTATCTATAATTGACCGGAATCTGTTCAATATGTGCGCGGCGCAATACGCTTAATCATGTCTTAGCTTTTGGTAGACAAATTTAGTAAACTTGCCTTTAGAGAATGATTTTTGTTGCGATTAATTTCCTCATACCAATAGTCTGCAACAGCAATTTTTGATGTAGCTAAACCAAATCGCTGTCGTTTGTTGATTTGCTTAACCTATCCTTTAGCTTAAGTAAATTTTTATGAATTGTCAAAACAATAATAATTAAACTTTTAAAAGTTAGTTATTTAGCAAAAATATATTTCTATAATGTATCGATTCTGGCATTAACTAAAATTCAAAAAAAGCAGAAAAATAATATTTTTTATGTAAAGTATTTCACAATAATAAAATTTCTAATTGTAATGTAAATGACAAAAATATATAATTTTGATTAGTGGGTATAAAAGCAAGTCAAGGTAAGTTAGTAGCTGTGGTGGTGGAGAATGCTAAAAGGGTTTGATGAGCCATCAAGTCACACTAACAGGTGTGGGGACAAAACAAGTGGCATTTGAAATTGTGGTCATTGGTACTTCTTTGGGTGGATTATCAGCCTTAAAAATTCTCCTGGGTAATTTACCAGCAGACTTCCAAGTGCCGATCGCGATCGTGCAACACCGTCACAAGGAGTCTAACAACACACTCCAAGAGTTATTACAAGAATATACTTCGTTACCAATTCGAGAAGTGGAAGACAAAGACGAAATACTACCGGGACATATTTACATAGCTCCAGCAGATTATCACTTATTGGTTGAACCAGGTCACTTTGCCCTCTCGACTGATGAGCCTGTTTCTTATGCCAGACCATCTATCGATGTGCTATTTGAGTCAGCAGCCGATGTCTACGGTCAGCAAGTTATTGGTGTAATATTGACAGGAGCAAACCAAGATGGTATGCAAGGTCTTAAGAAAATAAAAGCGCGGGGAGGGCTTACTATCGTACAAGAACCTGCCACAGCTGAGAGCGATGTTATGCCAGAAGCAGCAATTTCTGCTGTTGCAGTAGACTGGATTTTAACACTTTCAAACATTGCTTCCCAAATGGTCAAGCTTTGTCAATTACGGAAATAAACCCATGCAGATGGAACCCAAAGTAAACATCCTCCTAGTGGATGATAAACTAGAAAATTTGCTAGCACTAGAAGCAATCCTGGAAAAACTGGGAGAGAATTTGGTGAGAGCTACTTCTGGAGAAGAAGCTTTGAGGTGTCTGCTACATCAAGATTTTGCAGTGATTTTGCTAGATGTGCAAATGCCAGGGATGGATGGCTTTGAAACTGCAACCTTGATTCGCAATCGGGGGCGATCGCGTCACACTCCAATTATCTTTCTCACCGCCTTTAGCACCAGCGACCAAATGCTGTTTAAAGGTTATGCCTTGGGTGCAGTTGATTATTTGCTCAAACCATTAGACCCCAATATTTTGACTTCTAAAGTCACAGTATTCGTAGAACTATTTAAGAAAACAGAAGCCGTCAAGCAACAAGCAGCGCAGCTAGTAGCTGTGAATGCGGAACTCAGGCAAAGTGAAGAACGATTGCGATCGCTGAGTACTTGTTCACCTGTTGGCATTTTTGAAATTGATACTGAAGGAGGATGTAGATATACCAATCCTCGCTATCAAATAATTTGTGGCTTGAGAGCGGCAGAGAGTTTAGAAAAAAAATGGCTAGAATCTGTTCATCCAGAAGATAGAGAACGAGCAGTTGCCACTTGGTCTAACTACATTTGTGAGGGTCGTGACTACTCTGAAGAATTTCGCTTTCAAACTGCTCATGGTATCGTCCGTTGGGTTCAAGTTCGCTCATCACCCATGCTTTCCGGTCAAGGAGAATTGCTGGGATATGTAGGCACTCTCGAAGATATTACTGAACGCAAACAAGCAGAAGAAGTCCGCGCTCAAGTGATTCGAGAACAGACAGCAAGAGCCGAAGCAGAAGCAGCAAATCGGATGAAAGATGAGTTTCTCGCCGTTCTTTCTCATGAACTCCGCACACCGCTAACCTCAATGCTGGGCTGGTCAAAAATCCTCCGCTCTAAGAAACTTGACGAAAAAGCCACTTCCCGCGCCCTTGAAGCAATTGAACGCAACGCCATATCTCAGATGCAACTAATTGAGGATATCTTAGATGTATCCCGGATTATCCGTGGTCAGTTGCGGTTAAATGTATCTGCGGTGAATCTGCTCACGGTAACGGAGGCAGCTTTAGAGGCAGTGCGTCCTCTAGCAGAACCAAAAGAGATTAAATTAAATACTGTTTTGGATGCTTCAGTCGGGTCAGTTTATGGCGATCCAGCCCGGTTACAGCAAGTTGTTTGGAACCTATTAACTAATGCCATTAAGTTTACCCCTAAGGGTGGCAGGGTAGATGTGAATTTGTCAGTAGTCTATTGTCAAGAACAAGAAACAACTCACAAATACGCCCAAATTCAAGTTATCGATACAGGAATTGGTATCAGTTCCGAGTTTTTACCCAAAGTATTTGAGCGTTTCCGGCAAGCAGATAGCACTACAACGCGATCGCACAATGGATTAGGGCTAGGATTAGCGATCGTCCGTCATCTAGTAGAACTGCACAAAGGTAAAATCTTTGCCGAAAGTCCAGGCACAGGAGAAGGAGCAACCTTTACTGTGAGATTACCACTCCTACAAGACAATAGGACTAGCAGGGTCAGTAGAGAAGCCACAGGAGAAATTTCTTCCCCTGTGGCATCAAGGCCTCTTACTGGATTAAAAGTTTTAGTTGTAGATGATGAAACAGATACTCGTAACTTTCTCAGTTTTATGTTTGAGGAATATGGGGCGTTTGCCACTGCGGTAGCATCAGTTGATGAAGCGTTAGCAGTAATTGAACAAGCAAAACCAGATATCCTAATTAGCGACATCGGCATGTCACAGCAAGATGGTTATACGCTGATTCGCAAACTACGCTCTTTGGAACCAGAAAAAGGTGGACGTATCCCAGCGATCGCTTTAACAGCATATACGCGCGAGGAAGACCGTCTAGAAGCGATTTCAGCAGGGTTTCAGCAACATTTATCTAAGCCAATAGACCCCACTAAATTGATTGCTATGGTTGCCGATATATTAAAGCTACCTGTGGAAGTTCCAGTGGGTTGATTTTGAACTGGGGAGTGGGGGAGATGAGGGAGCAGGGGGAGCAGGGGAAGAATAACTATTAATTATTGACCAATGCCCCATGCCCCATGCCCCATGCCCCATGCCCAATGCCCAATTTCAAATCAAGACGAAGTTAAAGCATGTTTTTTCAATTCGTCTAGGGAAACCATTTCCAAAGCTCTAGCATGGGTTGCAGAGAGGATGACGGGTGGAGCAACGCCAGCATCGAGAGCTTCTTGCCAGCGAGAAGCACACAAACACCAGCGATCGCCAGGCTTGAGTCCAGGGAAATTAGAACCAGGAACAGGTGTGCTTAGATCGTTCCCGTGGGATTTGGTGAACTCCAGGAATTCTGATGTCACTTGGGCACATACGACGTGCGAACCGAAATCCTGACCACCTGTGCGGCAAAAACCGTCGCGGTAAAACCCAGTCATGGGAGAAGTGCAACAGGCTTCTAGGTTTCCACCGATTACGTTTTTAGCTTCTGTCATTGTTAATTCGTTGTACTTGATTTTTTGGCTTCCATCTAGACCTCCGCAAGGGTACTCCCGCCACAGTCGCAGACTTGGCGGTGACGGGGAATTGCGGGATGATTGGAGGGGTTCAATGCCCCTTCAATCATCAGGACTGCTTTGCTTCTCAACATAAGATTTGAGTTGCTCAAGGGTAACACCTCTACACGAAGCAACGAAGTATGCACCTGTCCAAAATACTGGCTTGTTATAAAACTGGTTAACGTGTTCATTAAACTCCTTGCGAATTAAACGACTAGAAACGGTTTTGAGGTTGTTTACGAGCTTACTTACTTCCACATCCGGCGGATAACTGATAACCAAGTGAACATGGTCTGATTCTGCGTTGTACTCTGTTACTTTGCTTCTCCACTTGGCGCAAGTACTTTCAAATATTTCTTGTAGTCGTTTCAACATTGCTTGATTGATAACCTTTCTTCGGTACTTTGTGACAAGCACTAAATGAATATTGAGGCTATAAACTGCTCTGTGTCATATATTGTAAGTCATGCCACCAAATGGTATTATGAGTATATGTTACTCACTTACCAGTACAAACTCAATCCCAATTCTCAACAGGTTGTCGCACTTGAAACCTGGGGCGAGTTGCTGCGTCGTCATTGGAACTACGCACTAGGCGAAAGATTGGATTGGCTAAGGCGTACAAGGTCACAAATTGACCGATGCAGTTTAGTCTGTGAGCCAATTGGTGAGATACCAGATAAAAATCGCTATCCCTTATTAATTTGGAAAAGCAGTAAATTTTAGAATCACTACTCATACCAAATTATCAACTTTACAGCTATTCAGAATGGTGCAATATCTCAGTAGAAAATCCAATAAAAACCCCTGGTAGTTAGCCAGGGGTTATGCAAGTCAGTACTTTTCGCATGGAATGTATCCTACTTAAACACCATAGCAATCGTCTAATTTAGAGATATGCCATTTTGCCAAACAAAAAAAGCCCCCAGTGGTAAGCCGAGGGTTAATTTTTTTGGAATAGCGGTAATCTACAAAGCTATTATTCCCAGTCCAGTAGGCAATAGAACCAAAATAGAATAAAAATTTCTACAGCTATATATACAGTTGTGATGTCATACAAAAGATAGCTTCGGCGTATCCTAACCTCGTTGCTTACCTTTAAATAAGTAAAGCTAATAACGTATATCAGGTTTACTGAAGTAATAAAACTTGATTAAAAATTGTAAAGCATTGTAAAGTAGTTTCACAGGCAAAGACTTTACCGCCTGATTCATAAACAACTAACCGCACTTATAAAACCATGACAGCAACCTTACAACAGCGCTCAAGCGCCAACGTATGGGATAGATTCTGTGAGTGGATCACCAGCACCAACAACCGGATTTACATCGGTTGGTTCGGCGTAGTAATGATCCCCACCCTGCTAGCCGCCACCGCTTGCTTCGTAATCGCCTTCATCGCCGCACCTCCAGTAGACATCGATGGTATCCGTGAGCCAGTAGCAGGTTCCTTAATATACGGAAACAACATCATCTCTGGTGCAGTAGTACCTTCCTCCAACGCCATCGGTTTACACTTCTACCCAATTTGGGAAGCAGCATCTCTAGATGAGTGGTTGTACAACGGTGGCCCTTACCAATTGGTAATCTTCCACTTCTTGATCGGCGTATTCTGCTACCTGGGTCGTGAATGGGAACTATCCTACCGCTTAGGTATGCGTCCTTGGATTGCGATCGCATATTCTGCTCCAGTTGCAGCAGCAACCGCAGTATTCCTCGTATACCCAATCGGACAAGGTTCATTCTCTGACGGTATGCCTTTAGGTATCTCCGGAACCTTCAACTTCATGATCGTGTTCCAAGCAGAACACAACATCTTGATGCACCCCTTCCACCAACTAGGTGTAGCAGGTGTATTCGGCGGAAGCTTGTTTTCTGCAATGCACGGATCTCTTGTAACTTCTTCACTAGTTCGTGAAACCACCGAAACCGAGTCACAAAACTACGGTTACAAATTCGGTCAAGAAGAAGAAACCTACAACATCGTTGCAGCCCACGGCTACTTCGGTCGTCTAATTTTCCAATACGCTTCATTCAACAACAGCCGTTCACTGCACTTCTTCTTAGCAGCATGGCCTGTAATCGGCATCTGGTTCACCGCCTTGGGTGTAAGCACAATGGCGTTCAACTTGAACGGTTTCAACTTCAACCAATCAATTATTGATTCAAGCGGTCGCGTGATCAGCACTTGGGCTGATGTAATCAACCGGGCTAACTTGGGTATGGAAGTAATGCACGAGCGTAACGCTCACAACTTCCCCTTAGATTTGGCTGCTGGTGATGTTGCTCCTGTAGCAATGAGCGCTCCTGCTATCAACGGTTAATTCTGAAGTTTAGCTAATCTATAAGTAAAAGACGCTCTCCCGAAAGGGGGGGCGTTTTTGCATTGGGCTAATTGGTACATTTTTTGAGGTGCTATTGTTCAGAACTTAGGCAATAATTATCAAAAAGTAAATTTTACAGGTAATAATTGCTAGCAGCGCAGATAATTGCCTCAAAGCTCAACTATAAGGAGAAGCTAGGAAATGATTTTACACCGTGGGCGTAGGGTAGTAGCTGCTTTGTTGCTGTCAGTTTTATTACTGACAACAGCCTGTACTCCAAAAGCACCTGGACGTTTTGACCAGGCGCAAAAAGAAAGCACTCAACAAAAAAAGGGTCTTGCGGTTGCTAAAAATGCAACTCAGGGTAGCCAATTTAATAAACTTTTCCCTAATTCAGGCGATGGCTACCAGCGAGTCTATACCCAAGAGAAAAAAGGCTTTGCAGTCGCTTGATTGAGCGGGCGGTGGCTGAGATTTAGGTTGATTGGAAATGGGAAGCACAGCAAGAAGAACCAATGCCCCATGCCCAATGTCCCATGCCCAATAGCCCATAGCAATTAGGGTAAACGCAAATCTGCTGCGATCGCATATAAGTAAGGTTGAAAAATAGCTAAGTTTTCCAGTTTGTCAAACTTACCTGTTTGCGAACCTGGGTCAAAGGCAGTGGTAATTACATAAAGTTTATTGCCATCAAAAGCAACATGACCGATATGTTGCTCTTGTACTCCACCTTTTTGCTTGAGTCCGGCGAACCCATAGCGGATTCCCTGAAGCTTACCAACGGGTACTGGTTGGGGTGGGTAGGTTAAGAAAGTAATCTCTTTTCCATATTCACCCTGACGATCTTTCGCAAACGCAGCGTAGTGGTCTGCAACCCAAGCCTTGAGTGCTGCTAATACCTTGGTTTGGTATTTGGAACTTTGATAGTCTACTTGGGAACCAGGTGGAATACCGGTTGCTATGAGTTTCTTTTGGAAATCCTCGTTGTTTGCTAATGGGTAAACGTTAATCTCAACTGTACCCAAAAGTTCCCCTTTGGACGAAACACACAATAAAGGCGCATTTCCTTTACAAGGAGCAACTTGCCAATTCGTTGGAACAGCAGTATTTCCCAGTATTTTCTGCCAAATATTTCCCTCATTAGGGTTAGGAAGTTTCGCAACAGCAGGGGATTTTACCGCTTTGGGTGCAGAAAATTGGGGAAGAATAAATTTTGCTCCCAGTGGTATTAACACCAGCAAAATAAGACCTAATAATAAATGATAAAGTCGTAACATTTTCTTGAAAATCCAGAGCTAAGGATTGCAGACTAACGATATCTACAATACTTTATGGACATACAGGAAGATACATTTATATTGCTGCAAGTTCCGCAAATGGAACTCAACAAACTTATCACTCTTTATTACTTTAAAAAAATAAAATATTTGTAGGTTGGATTTAACAAAGTGAAACCCAACGAAACCAATGATTCTTAGTATTAGATTATCCTGCGGGAAGCCGCTTCTCTACGTTTCCTGCGGAACGCTGACGCGCAGCATGTCGCAGACAGCCGCTCTCGCGTTTGCGTCTACTGTCAACTAACGAGGGTAATACAGTATAGCTATAAAATATTCCAGCAGAGTGCAGCCTTTGGCTTTCTCTGCTGGAGACTCTAAATGTGAGAAAATATGAAATTTTTAGGAATCGACTTAGTAGCGATTATTGTTGCGGCGAGGACTAGCGCCACCCCAGCTACCACGAGAGGAACCGCTTTTTTCCTCACGAGGTTTAGCTTTGTTCACTTTCAAATCACGTCCCATCCACTCAGCACCATCAAGTGCATCAATGGCAGCTTGTTCTTGCGTGTCTGATTCCATTTCCACAAAAGCGAACCCACGCGGCCGGCCTGTTTCCCGATCTGTGGGTAGTTGAACACGATTTACTGTTCCGTATTCTGCAAAAGCCTGCTTTAGGTCCTCTTCTGTAACCTGATAGGACAGGTTTCCAACGTAAATTGACATAGAAATCTCCGAATTCAGGGAGTGTAGATAGTTAAATTCGGAGAGACACTTTTTAGAAATCAAAACGAGTTACTCAACCGAAAATAATCTTTATATCCATGAGTCTAGCACAGGCTTCAGGCTTTGAATATCGTCTTATTGTGAATTTTATTCACAAATCAAACCTTGAAGCAGGTCTGTAGACTTCTCCATTGACTGGCCTTTGTTACTTGTATTATACAAGTTACACTTTTAACATAAAACCGCAATCAACTAGCGATCGCGCTGCTATTTAGTGTTTTGAAAATTATGGTGTGGACTAAGGGGTAAAGATTATTATCGTTAGTCAGGCTAATCATAACATGGTTAACTCTCTTAAAAGCAAATTAAAAATATTCATCCTAAAATGCCCCGTTTAGCTATGCTCAAACTGAGCTAAAATCTTTTCTGCTTCTTTACACAGCACCTCGTGATATTCGCCGTTACTAGCGAGCAAACCTCCCCATTGATTGATATCACCAGTGTTATATTGCAATGGATTGCCATCAAAGTGGGTAAATTTACCACCTGCTTCTGTTAAAATCAATTCTGGTGCTGCCATATCCCAATCTTTGGGTGCAGACTTGCCGGAAAGGGAAATGTAGATATCTGCCTGTTGCTCGACTATAGTAGCGATTTTGCAACCTACACTGCCTACAGATTTTTGATTGTGACAGGGTAAGTTTTGTAGTAAGTGATCTAAGCGTTGGTTGCGGTGAGAACGACTAACGACTAAAGTTAAATCCTCAATTCGTTTGCCTATCGACACTTGTAAAGGAACACAACCATCACGAGTTTCTACAAATGTACCCCCGCCTTTGATAGCGTAATATAACTTTTTAGCCTCTGGGATTGCTACCACTGCCAAAACTGGGCGTTTTTCCTTGACTAAAGCAATATGAACTGCATAGTCTCCAGTTTTTTCAATAAAGTCTCGTGTGCCGTCCAAAGGGTCAATTATCCATACCCAAGGGGTGGAAGGCTCTGCTACACCAGTTGGAGATTGATAGGTTTCTTCGCTAATATAACCAAAATCTTCATTACCCAAAGTTGCTTGTAGTGTCTGCAAAATGTATTGACTCACAGCTACATCGGCAACGGTAACAGGTTCATTTTGTTTATATTGTACATCTAAATTAGGATCTTTTGCAGTCCCGTGATAATACGATCGCAGTATATCTGCTGCACCCCAACCTACCTCACGAGCGATCGCTAATATTTCTTTTAAGTCTTTCATTAAATTTGGCCTTATTAACTTGACTACTCAGCACTTTAAATCCATCCAGCGCCGAGTGCCAAAAAATTTACAGGAATCAGCAGCAATATTAGCTGCCAGTGCCAGTGCATCAGTAAAGCTTTCCTTTAAAATGTAATTACAAAAAGCACCGTGAAAAATATCTCCAGCCCCTAATGTATCAATTGCTTGAATCGCTGGCACATCTACGATACCAGTTTTGGTGCAACTCAAGTATTCAATTGGTTTTTGTCCGTGGGTAATGGCGATGTGAGGAATGTCAAATCCGCCCAAATAGGTAAAAACGTCTTCTCCAGTCTGGCAGTTAGGGGGGTAAAAATTAGCTGAACAGATGGCGTAATTTACAAACGGTAAAATTTGCTCAAATCCAGGCTTCCAACTCCCACCATCAATTACTACTGGAATATTCTTGGCTTTAGCCATTTGGGCTATGGCATAACTAACCGCCATTTGATGTCCATCAATCAGTACTATATCGACATTTTGCAAAATATCTGGCGGGATAGATGCGCTGTTGGCTTGAGTTTTGACAGCATTGATGGAAACTACAGCTCGTTCACCCGTAGCTTGGGTGACAATGATTGAGGAGACAGGCGGTGCTAAATCAGTGGTAGGCTCAAGGTCTGCGATCGCAACTTTGTAATTTGCCAAATCACCCCGAATTAGCTGCGTCATGGGGTGAGAACCCACTACACCCAAGACTGTAGCCTGATTTCCTAAATGGCTGAAAGTCACAGCCGCGTTTGTAGCTGGCCCCCCTGCTGCCACAGTATAGTCAGTAGCGACAATCTTCTGATTATTCTTAGGGGCATTAGCAAGGTAAATCAAATCTAAGGTTACTAAACCTACAAATAACCCACAATCCGATTTTGGATTTTGGATTTTGGATTTTGGATTATCCATTTGTCATATATTTTCGTATACGTGCATAAATTATTATTTTTAACTCTTGTACAGACGCGATGAATCGCGTCTCTCCTGTCTCTCCTGCACAGACGCGATTCATCGCGTCTCTACAAACTTTTAACTTGTACCTCTCTCTCATGCAAACCGATCCAAAACCAAGAACACTTTACGTTGTCGGCACACCAATTGGCAATCTGGAAGATATCACCTTTCGGGCAGTGCGAATTTTGCAGACTGTTGATATCATTGCTGCGGAAGACACTCGTCACACAGGGAAACTATTACAGCATTTTCAAGTTAAAACACCCCAGGTGAGTTACCACGAACATAATCGTACTAGCCGCATCCCAGAATTATTAGAGCATTTAGTGAACAATAAAGCGATCGCTCTAGTGAGTGATGCTGGTATGCCAGGAATTTCCGATCCTGGATATGAACTGGTGAAAGCCTGCATTGAGGCGGGAATTGCAGTAGTTCCTATTCCTGGCGCTAGTGCAGCAATTACGGCATTGAGTGCATCTGGATTACCAACGGATCGGTTTGTCTTTGAAGGCTTTCTCCCAGCTAAAAGTCAACAGAGACAGGAACATTTAGAATCTCTGCAAACGGAATCTCGCACATTGATTTTTTACGAATCGCCGCACCGTTTGCGAGATACTTTACAAGACTTAGCTCTTGTTTGGGGAAGCGATCGCCAAATTGTGTTAGGGCGGGAGTTAACTAAATTGTATGAGGAATTTTGGCGAGGGACAATTGCTGAGGCGATCGCTCACTATAATCAACGAGAACCCCAAGGTGAATATACATTAGTAGTGGCAGGAATTCCAGCTAGTCAGCCCCAACTCACAGAAGAGGAATTGAAAGCCGAATTGAAACAGTTAATTAGTCAGGGGATATCGCGATCGCAAGCTAGCCGTCAGTTAGCAAAATTTACCTCCCTTCCCCGTCGCCAACTTTATCAACTAGCTCTTTCTATAGTCCTCACTCCTGAATTGTGAGCAACTAATACCGCAAGGCGGAAGTCAACTCCTACAGGTAAGTCAAATGTTACGCATCATAATTGTATTCCAAGCTTCTTGCGCTATTGGCAATAGTATCTTTATTTACACTTAACATACTGAAACCGCTTTTGTAGAATCAGAATATTTGCAAAAGCGATGCTACTGACTCTAAGTTATGCACAACCGTAATTAAGAGCTAAATACTAACTTTATATATTCATCCTCAAAGACAAAGGAGTGAATATTCAAATGATATCTAAAGATTTTTGATATTAGTTCTCTAGATAGATCAGGAATTTTGGAGGAAAACTTTAATATGAAATAGTCAAAAGCAAACAAATAAGATTCTCAAGGAAGGAGAAATTCAATGGGTAACATTATTGCTTGGTTGGTTTTGGGTTTAATTGCAGGTGCGTTAGCTAAGTTATTTTATCCAGGAACCCAAGGTGGCGGTATTATCTCCACCATCATATTAGGAATACTTGGAGCAGTAGTCGGCGGTTATTTGGGTCAAACCTTACTGGGAAGTGGTTCGGCAGCAGCCGCATCTGCTGGAGCTTTCTCCCTTGGAAGTATTTTATTTGCTGTTCTTGGCGCTATGCTACTAATTTTCCTTTGGGGTTTACTGACTCGCCGAGCTGTGTAATTACCTCATATCAGCTAACACTCTTGGGAATTGCTTAAAGCTGCAATAAACCGATAAAATGGCATTACAAAAAGAGCGAACAACTATAGGAGTTTTCGCTAGGTGTTCCGACATAAAATTGGTAGTTCAGGAACTAAAAGCTTCTAATTTTCCCATGCACAAAGTTTCTATAATTGCACGGAATGTAGAAGAAAGCGATATTGCTAGTGTTGAAGTTAAAGTTCGCACTGGCAATAATACATCCTCAGAAGGGACTGAAGCCTTTACAAGTGGTATTTTAGGTGATGCTACTACCTTATTAGTAGGTTTAGTCTTCTGGGTAATTCCTGGTATAGGACGAGTCATTCTAGCCGGAGCAGAAGCAACTGAAATCGCTGCCGCTTTAACACGTGATTCGATCAATGCAACCGCAAGTGATTTGCATGGTGTACTGCTAGGTTTAGGAATTCCTAAAGAGCAAGGACAGGGTTACAGCGATCTAGTTGGCAAAGGTTACTATTTGATGATTGTAAACGGCATAGATATAGAGATTCGTCTTGCTAAAAAGATTTTTAATCGCCGTGATATTCAACAGTGGAGCATTTATGATCCATATTTGACCCCAAATAACCGCTATAAAAATGCAGTTGGTGTTTTTTCTACGCGCCAAGACACAGAAAAAGCACTTACTGAACTAAAAATAGCTGGCTTTCCTATGGCTCAAGTCTCGGTGATTGCTAAGGATACTAACATACTGAATGGTATTACTGAGGTAGATGTTAGCAGTTCTAACGATAACTATACTATTTTAGGAATTCCTGAGGATCTAGCTAGATATTATGAGCATCAAGTGACCATTGGCAATTACTTATTAATGGTAAATAGTACTGACATCTACATGGCAGGTGCAAAAGCTATTTTAGAAAATCACAACATTGAAAAGTTTTGCATCTATAGCCCATCTGTAGTTAATGCGAATACAAGCGATCGCCAGGTTATTAGTCAATAGGCTTGGGTTAATACCTGAAAAGCCAAAGTTGATCTTAAAAGATTTTACACCATATCGAAATTGTACATACATATTCACGATAATTTTTAGGAAAATATACTGTTTTTCCTAGAAATCACATAATCACCTAAATATAATTTGCCTTGTAAAACTTTAAGTAAGTTTCCCCAAAAATCAATACTGTTTTAGAAAACTAAAATTAACTAGATAAGGGTAATTAAACATAAGATAAAACCTCAGCCTTAATCCCTTTCCTTAGTAAGTAGAGGGAACCGAAAATTGGGGTAACTTTTATATTTAATTTGACCATTGATAATATGATAATAAATGCTATACCACTAGTTTATGCATAACTTTAGGGGATTATTAATTACGACTTTTGGGTAGTATTACCAGAACTTTTAATCAGCGCTAAAAGCTGTTTAAGCATTACAAAAAATCTTCAGCGATTATTAAATTAATTAATATCCTTAAATTAGTTTTTTTTAACAAAAATCATCTTATACCAATTTAATATGAAGCTGCACTAAATGAGTAACTCTCTATTCTTGGCGCTCTTCTATAAAAAGACGCTACGCGTTGCCGGAAGCCTCTCTAAGAGTTGGCGTACTTGGTGGTTTGTTTAATATTCTGTGCATCTTCATACAGAATTGGTATTAAGGTGGAATTTAAGCTGCAACAGGATCATTTTGGGGTAAGATAATATCTGTTTCAAATAGTAAAATTGCAGTTTCATAACCAATTCTAGCAATTTCTGGCTCTGAACCCATTTCCCTTTCTATGAGATATGACCAGTATCCAGAGTTAGGACAGTATTGGATTATGGTTCCAAATCCACCTATAAATTCTATCTTTTGTCCTTTGTAAAATTTTGGTCTTGTTAGGTCAAGTACTGCGCTCATAAAAACCACCATTCTGTTAGTGGAACTCTATTATTTAATTTATAATATAATCTGATAACAAGGATTTCATGATCTATCACAAGATTAAAGAAAAGAACTGATGGCTGTTCCTTTGGAAATAAGTTATACTATCTCCAGCTATAATATTAAGCTAAATATCAAAATTTTATAAAATTATATTGTTATGATAATTTTTTACAAAAAAAAGTTAACATTATATAGATAGTGGTTAAAAATATTTGGAGTGTAAAACTTAGACATATACAAAGTAAATTGCTTATATTTGTATAGCTAAAACATAATCCAAATAGTGCCAAGAATATATATTATTGGAATTTCTGTCTGGAATAATGTTGAAAAGTTTGAAGATTGGAACCAAAATTGGAATTAGTTTTGCCCTGAGTTTGGCAACTCTGGCCACTATTGGTCTAATCTCCTACCAAAGCACCAATGAGCTAATTGAAACTTCGGCAAGAGAAAGCCATACCTACCAGGTGTTAAGTGAGCTTGAAGACCTCAATTTGCAACTGACAAATGCTGAGACTGGGCAACGAGGTTACATTATTACAGGAGAACAGCGCTATTTAGAACCTTATAATGCTGCTATTGAAGTACTAAATCAAAAAGTCAATGAACTTCAAAGGTTAACAGCAGATAACCTCAACCAACAAAATCGCCTTGATATTTTGCAGCCATTACTAACCGAGAGAATGGCTGTAATGAAAGATGTCATTGAGCTACGGCAAAGCCAAGGCTTAGAAGCTTCCCAAAAAGCTGTCCTTACAGACCAGGGTAAGCAGCTGATGGATAATATTCAGAAAGTTATTCAGGCGATGAAAAATGAGGAGAATGCACTGTTGAAACAGCGCTCTCAAAGAGCGCAAGCAGCTGCTCAAAAAACGATCGCCACCATTGTATATAGTATTCCCTTATTTTCTTTGATCTTAGCTTTAATCGGATTCGTTTTGACCAGACATATTTCAGCACCGCTAAAGCAAGTTTCTGATTTGGCAGAAAAAATGGCGGATGGGAATTTATTGGTGAGTTTACCAGATAGCGATCGCCAGGATGAAATTGGTGTGTTGACACGCACCTTCAACCAGATGATCGTTAATTTGCGAAACACAAATCAAAAAAATGACGAGCAAAATTGGCTAAAGTCTAACTTAGCTGAATTTACCCAGATGCTCCAAGGGCATCGAAATCTAGAAACTGCGTCTCGCCTAATTTTGTCAAATTTAGCACCACTAGTTGGGGCATCGCAGGGCGTTTTTTATTTCATGGACTCAATAGACAACGAGCCTGTACTTAAGCTATTGAGTAGCTATGCTTACAAAGAGCGAAAAAATCTGGCAAATCAGTTTCGTTTGGGTGAGGGATTGGTGGGACAATGTGCCTTAGAAAAACAAAGAATCCTGCTAACAGAAGTTCCTAGTGACTATATTCGTATCAGTTCCGGCTTGGGAGAAGCTCCACCGCTAAATATTATTGTTTTGCCTATACTTTTTGAGACGCAGGTGAGTGCTGTAATTGAACTGGCATCATTTGGGTCTTTCAGCCATCTGCATCTGACATTTTTAGAGCAATTGAGTGAAATTCTGGGTGTATTTTTAAATAATATCGCCTCACAATTGCAAACTCAGCGACTACTTGAAGAGTCTGTTGCCTTAACAGAAGAACTACAAAACCAGCAAGAAGAACTACAGCACAGCAATCAACGCCTGGAAGAACAGGCGCAAGAGTTGGAGGAATCGCAATTTCTTGTCAAGCAGTCTAACGAGGAATTACAGCAACTAAATGAGGAGCTAGAAGAAAAGGCAGAATTATTAGAATTTCAAAATCGGGAAGTTGCCCGCAAGAACCAGGAAGTTGAGCAAGCGAGGCAGTCTTTGGAACAAAAAGCTGAACAACTGGAGTTGTCTTCCAAATACAAGTCAGAATTTTTGGCGAATATGTCCCACGAGTTACGGACGCCGCTAAATAGCCTGTTAATTTTAGCAAGGCTGCTAGCAGATAACTCCCTTAACAACTTGACCGACAAACAGGTAGAGTACAGTCGGACTATTTACTCAGCTGGGACTGATTTGTTGGAATTGATCAATGACATTCTAGACTTGGCAAAAATTGAGTCGGGTACTATGTCGCTTGATATTGAGCAAATTGCTCTTGCAGATTTGGAGACATCTTTAGAGCAGACTTTCCGGCAAGTTGCCCACAATAAAGAACTCAGCTTTACTATTGAACGAGATGAAAAATTACCACCGACAATTTATAACGACTCCAAACGTCTGCAACAGGTGCTGAAAAATCTCCTAGCTAATGCCTTTAAGTTTACAGAACAAGGAGGCGTGAAATTACAAATTGGCATAGCAACGAAGGCAGACGAAGTTGATAATGCCATGATTGCTTTTGCAGTTAGCGACACGGGTATAGGCATTCCAGAGGAGAAGCAAAAGATTATTTTTGAGGCATTTCAGCAGGCAGATGGCACAACCAGCCGCAAATACGGGGGAACAGGCTTAGGCTTGTCCATTAGCCGCGAACTGGCTCAACTGTTGGGCGGGAGAATAGAAATAGTCAGCCAACCAGGGCAGGGAAGCACCTTCACCCTTTTCTTGCCCAGGCGACACGAAGGGAAAGATAAAAATAGTCTTACTCCATCACTTTCTGGGCCAATCAGCTCTATGCGTGCAGCATCGCTCATCAAAGAAGTGCCTTTAGTAGTGGAAAACAGACCCACAATAGACATTTCTCCATCGCCGAAAGTCCTTGTCAGCTTACCCAACGATATCCCAGATGACCGGGAAATCATTCAACCGGGCGATCGCATTTTGCTAATTATCGAAGATGATGATAAATTTGCCCGCATCTTACTTGATATGGCCCGTGAGCAGGGCTTTAAAACTATTGTTGCCTTACAGAGCAAACAAGGTTTAGCACTAGCGCAAGAGTTTAAGCCCGATGCAATTATGCTAGATATCCACATGCCAGAGATGGATGGGTGGACAGTGCTAGATCGTCTGAAACATAAGCCAGACACCAGACACATACCAGTACATATACTTTCTGTTGATGAAAGACAGCAACGGGGATTACAGCTAGGAGCGATTACCTATCTACAAAAACCCGTTTCTCCAGAAGCGCTAACTCAGGTCTTAACTGAGATTAAAGGCTTTATTGAGCGTCAGGTAAAAAATCTCTTAATCGTAGAAGATGACCCCGTACAAGCCCAAAGTATTATCGAACTGATCGGTAATGGCGATGTTCATAGTACAGCAGTGGGTACAGGGGCAGAAGCCCTCTCGATTTTGCGATCGCATCACTTTGATTGTATGGTACTCGATCTTGGCCTGCCCGATATGAGCGGCTTTACACTAATTGAGCAAATAAAGCAAGAATCCAGGCTTTTAAAACTGCCGATCATTGTTTACACCGGCAAAGAACTCAGCCGACAAGAAGAAACGCAACTGCGGGGACTAGCAGAAACAATTATCATTAAAAATGTGCGATCGCCAGAGCGTTTGTTAGATGAAACTGCCCTGTTTTTGCATCGGGTACAAGCAAATTTGCCTCCGCCAAAGCGGCAAATACTAGAGCAACTACACCAAAACGATCCGGTGCTGGCGAATCGGACAATTTTGATTGTAGATGATGACCTCAGAAATATTTTTGCCCTCACCAGCTTTTTAGAAAGCTATCAAATGCAAGTGCTGTTTGCCGAAAACGGCAGAGATGGCATAGAGAAACTGCAAACTAATCCTGAGATTAATATAGTTTTGATGGACATTATGATGCCGGAAATGGATGGTTACGAAACCACCCGCGCCATCCGCCAGCAGCAACAGTTTCGCTCATTACCAATAATTGCTTTAACTGCTAAAGCCATGCCAGGCGATCGCGAAAAGTGCATCGAAGCTGGAGCCTCTGACTACATCACTAAACCTGTAGATACTGAGCAACTGCTTTCACTGCTCCGGGTTTGGTTGTATAAGTAAGAGAGTGGGGAGTGGAGAATAGGTTTAATTAAAAGTTACAGCAGAATTCACAATTCAGAATTCAGGAGCAGAACCCGCTTTATACTTGGGTAACACACTTAGCGGGAGCAAGGCAATTTTGTAAAGCCGGATTAAAAACCAGCGATGCCTGCGGCAGGCATCGCCTACGCTAAAACACATAATATATCAACCCAAAGTTATTTTATTAACATTAAAGGTACTGATAAAACATGGCAATTAAGCCTGAGAGATGCTTCAGGCGCTTTTAATCCATATCACTATGTAAGTCTATACCATTGCTAAATAATATTGACTATAGATAATCATAGTTTATTTACCATAAAAGGTTAAGTTTTGTAAAATATATGCTGCTAATAAACGGTTGTCCGAGGTAATGTTAGTTGACTACAAAATCAACGCAGTGATTTTTTACTATCAACTATGAAGACTGTAAGTAAGGTAATTGCTTGTAGTACAGCTTTAACATTAGGTATTACACCTAACTGCCTTGCTAGTACTTTCACTCCGGTTAATTGGACAATATCTGGATCAGGAACAACTAATACCCAGCAAGTCAATCTAGATGAATATAATTTAAGTTATAATCTACCTGGGACAGAGGGTTTTGATACAAAGACTTGGACAATTTCGACAGTAGCAAATGCTGATGGTGATTATGCTTTTGACTGGAACTATACAGGTTTCCATTCTTACTTCAATGTAACAGCCTTCCTGAATACTTTTAATCCAAACACAACTTTATACAGTGCTGGGCCGAGTAACTGCTGTAGTTCCCCATCTGCTGGATTTAATGAATCTGGTAGCTTTACTTTTAGCAATATTTCTGCTGGTCAGACATTTGGCTTTACATTAGGTGGTAGTCATTTTGATTCTGCACTTAGACTTGAAGGAAATTTAAATTTAAAACAAATTGCCGCTCCAGTTTCTGTCCCCGAAAATAATTCTATCGTTCCTCTAATTACTCTGGGATTATTTGGAGCTTATAGCACTTTAAGAAAAAGAGAGCTACAAACTAAATTAACTAGAGTTTAGAAATTACAAGCAAAAACCCACACTGTGCCTAATCAAGGTATCAGTATGGGTAATTCATTCCTGTAACAGGAATGCAGTTAGCGGAACATACTACTAACTGAAGTATCTTCATGAATCCGCCAGATAGTTTCTCCTAAGAGATTAGCTACTGACAGCACCACTAGCTGGGGAAAGCGATTGTTTTCTGGTATGGGAATTGTATTTGTAACAATCACTTCTTCAAACAAACCACTAGACAACCGCTCCATCGCTGGTGGAGAGAACACTGCATGAGTTGCACAGGCGTATACTTGACGCGCTCCTTCTTCACGCAGTAATCGCGCTCCTTCAGCGATCGTGCCTCCAGTGTCGATCATGTCATCCACTAAAACTGCCGTTTTGCCTTTAACATCGCCGATGATATTTAACACTTCGGCAACATTATGTGCATGACGACGTTTGTCAATAATTGCAAGTGGGGCATCATTCAGTTTTTTTGCAAATGCTCTGGCTCGCGCGACACCGCCAACATCAGGGGAAACAACCACAAGGTCGGGCAGTTCTTTGCTTGCTAGATAATCCAGCAAGACTGGCGAACCATAAACATGGTCAAAAGGGATATCGAAATAGCCTTGAATTTGAGCCGAGTGTAAATCCATTGCTAGAACGCGGTTAGCACCTGCTTCGGTGATCAGGTTAGCAACTAGCTTGGCGGTTATTGACTCTCTTCCTGCCGTTTTGCGATCGGCACGGGCATAGCCATAGTAGGGAATTACTGCCGTCACCTGTCGCGCAGAAGCTCGACGACAGGCATCAACCATAATCAATAATTCCATAAAATGATCGTTCACGGGTTGACAACATGGCTGGATTAAATAGACATCACAACCCCGAATCGATTCTTGGATTTGAACGTAAAGTTCTCCATCCGCAAATCTTTTGCGAATCATTGGCCCCAAGTCCATGCCCACATAACGAGCAACTTCTTGAGACAGTTGGATATTGGCAGAGCCAGAAAACAGCCGCAGGCGATGATTATCACTCAGTCCTGTTGCAGATGGTTGCACTTTGAAAGTTGCAGAACTGAGCACAGCAGATCCTCTATGTGCATTCATAGCAATATTATCATTAAAGATTTAATAGGTTTAACCGAGAAATCGCCTAAAAAAACATTTGTGAGTTTTATTGAATCTTCCATACAAAATTTAAACATTTTTCCATAAAATTATCATTCGCTAACTGTCTAATTTTTTTGGCAAGCAAACTATTGATAGCTTAACGGACATTTAGTCCATCCACTAGGTCTATAGTTCAAATTTTTGGGTTGAGGTAAACATTGGTGTGGTAAGTTCTTCTAACTACCTCATTTATAGCTAACACTAAAGCATTTACAACTTCAGTGATATTGAAGCTTGTTCTCATACAGTATAGCACCTGCAACTAAGTACCGTCATAGTAGCTTATAATTCATGTTTTACGTATTGACAAAAATGGTACTTACATGAATTAGAGCACGATCGCAGTAGATACAAGGTATTCACACATAATGAAATTTTTAGATAAAGATTGAATAAATTTTAAATAAAGATTTAATAAAAACATTCTTTATGATACCAAAACATTACTCAACAAGAGTAATATCATCTAGGTAAAGATTTGTAAGTATTTTTACTAAAATAAGTTTTAATTAAATGCAGCTAAATGCAGAAAAATTGTTCAATCTAAATTCTCCTGAGACATAAAAGTGGGAAATACTTATGGACTCTCGACGTAATTCAGTAGCAGAAAAATCTTTAACTAGTTCTAAAAAGTCGGCGCACTATCTAGCTGCTATGCGACCGCGACAATGGACAAAAAACCTGGTGGTGTTTGCGGCACCCTTGTTTGCATTTAGCATCAATCTGCAATCTATACTAGGTAGCCTATTGGCATTTGTATTATTTTGTTGTGCATCAAGTGGCTTCTACTTAATCAATGATATAGCAGATGTTGAATCTGACCGTCAGCACCCTGTAAAATGTAAGCGGCCAATTGCTGCTGGATTGGTTAGCACCCGTGTTGCTAGTGGTATGGCATTGGTGCTGTTGGGTAGTGCTCTGATTTTTGGGTGGTTGCGATCGCCCCAGTTGGGTGCAGCTATAACTGCATACGCAGTGTTGCAGATCGCCTATAATCTACGACTCAAACGGATGGTGATTTTGGATGTTGGAGCGATCGCTACCGGATTTGTCCTACGAGCATACGCTGGTGCTGCTGCTACTGGTATTGTTTTATCTAGTTGGTTTTTAATTTGCACTGCAATGCTGGCGCTATTCTTAGGTATTGAAAAGCGCAAAGCAGAACTACGGTTAGCACAAATTAAAGGCAACAAGCCTCGTTCTGTTCTCAAATACTATTCCTTGCCCCTACTGGCTCGCATGGAAAATGTCGTCACTACTTGTACGGTTATCACCTATACTCTTTGGAGCGCAGGCCCTTACTTGCATGGGGCACGCACCTCTTGGATGCTGCTCACTTTGCCGTTTGTTTTGTATGGAATTTTTCGCTATCAACTGCTGAGTGATCCTCAGGAAATTACCAGTTACAGCGACGACACTATTGAGCATGGTGGACGCAGTGAAAGACCGGAAGAAGTTTTATTAAAAGATTTACCCATCCTATTAACTGTTATTGGTTGGGTGATCACTTGCTTTGTGATTCTCTTGCTCAAACATCAAGGGCTGATCGAATAAATCTAGTAAATAGGTTAATACAAGAGTTTTCAGCAAGGGAATTTTTGGATGAAAAATTTCAAAGCTTTTTTAATGAAATGGCGGAAATTGGCTTTTAAAGAGAAACGCCATAACCTTCCACGACATGTCCATACGCTAGCTCAGATAGAAATTGACAACCTCAAGAATTGTGGCATTAAAGGAATTATTCTCGATTTAGATAACACAATTATTTCAGAAGATGATCGCTACTTATCTCCTTATGCAGAAGATTGGATTACGCAAGCAAAGTTCGCCGGATTACAATTTTTTATCCTTTCAAATGGTAAACGTCGCTATCGCGTCAAATATTGGTCTCATCGTCTTAATATTCCAGCACTTAGTCCAGCGAAAAAACCCTTTCGCCCTGCATTTCGACATGCAATAACTTATATGCGATTACCAGCAAAACATGTACTCGTCATTGGTGATAGTTTACATACTGATTTTGTGGGATCACTACTTTGTGGATGTCGCTTCATGCAAGTTGCTAGTCTACCGCACCCACCCCGATGGTGGGAAAAACTTGCTGGGAAATGGGTACAGATACCTTATCCATCTGGAGGAGAACTTTGGGATTTTGACGGGATTACTGGCTATGAAAGCTTCTTATAAATTGCTCTTTTTCTCAAAAAATTTTACCTTATAAACTGACT
This sequence comes from Nostoc commune NIES-4072, assembly GCF_003113895.1. Lineage (NCBI taxonomy): Bacteria > Bacillati > Cyanobacteriota > Cyanophyceae > Nostocales > Nostocaceae > Nostoc > Nostoc commune. Next base: position 4,983,525 of record NZ_BDUD01000001.1, read on the forward strand.
AAATTTTCCCCATGAATAATCAGATAGTTTTTAGTTTACTGATTCTAATCACAGTAGGATTAAATACACTGGCTCAAAATCTATTGAAACTAGGAGCAGGACAAAATCCTTTAAATATCTATTTACTAGGAGGAATTTGTACTTATGGGCTAAGTACGATTTTTTACGTGGTAGTTTTAGGAAAGCTGAATTTATCTGTTGCTTATCCAGTAGTAATAGGATTAACAATTATATTTACAATGCTCACTGGTGCTGTAATTTTGCGAGAAAAAATCTTATTTTTGCAATGGTTAGGAGCGGGTTTGATGTTGAGCGGTATCGGGGCAATTGCTTTAGGTAAGCAGTGATTAATAATGCAAGGCAGAAGTCAGTTTTAAAATTTTTATTTAAATAAATTGTGCAGCAGTGATTGCTATAGCTTCATGAGGAGGAAATAAAATTATGATTAAAATCTTAAATCAGAAATGGTCGAGATACTATCTGTTTGTTTTAATAGTGATTATCTTGAGTGTTTTCCTGCGCTTTTTTCTGTTGTCAAAACAAAGCCTTTGGTTTGACGAGGGTTTGACTTTAAGTCTTTCTGATGGCTCGACACTTCAAGAGACCATTACAAAGGTAAGAACCGTAAAAAATAGTGATAGATTTCAACCACTATACTTTATAGTTCTATTTTTTTGGCGTCAGATGTTTGGTGAAAGTGAATTTGCCCTTCGTTCACTCTCTGCTATTTTAGGAATTGGCTCAACTATCGCTATCTACTTTACTGCTTTGCGGATATATGGAAAAAAGCACGCTTTATGGTCTCTAGTAATCATAACATTTAGTTCTTTCTGTGTTTACTACAGCCAAGAAGCAAGAATTTATGCCTTAGCAATCTTTTTAGCTTCACTTCAACTATATTTCCTCAGCACGGTATTAACTGAAAATAAGGATAATCCAAGTCAAAGTATTTCAATATGGCTATTCAGTATCTTTACTGCTATAGGAATTTTTAGTAATATTAACTTTTTATTTTCTACTATAGCTCTATGTCTCTCTCATATTGCCATCTATAGAAATTTCAGGCAATGGCTGCAATGGTGGGTTCCTGCTGCGTTTTTATCTTTACCGCCAGTTTTATATTATCTGACTTTACCTGGAGCAACTGATCCAGAAAGCATTGAAGTTTCTCGCTTAGGATTCCCTATCATTCAAAATATTGTTTTTGTGTTATATGGAATTTTAGTGGGGACAACGTATGGGCCTTCAACGGAGCAATTGCGTGGCGATAATAAAGTACAGATTGTGCTTCATTACTGGCCTCATATAGTTTTATTAGTGATTGTCGGTATTGCAATTTTTCTGGCTTTAATAAAAGTTTTATTGAGACACAAAAAAAATAACAGAGATCAGCATCCTGATTATTTCTTTGCTTCTGTGATTGTTATGGCATTTTTGCTAGGATTGCTCTTAGCTATAGTTACCAAATTTAATTGGGTTCCGCGCCACTCTTATTTTCTTTGGTTCCCACTTGCCATGCTTATCCCATCAGCTTTGAGTCAAAGACCTGGTAATAGCTCAAAGCCCAAGGGAGTGTCTCAGTTTGCTCAAATCGCTGTCATATCTCTGATAGTTCTGAATATTTATTCTCTTTATAACTACTACTTTAATGATGATTATCAGAAAGATGACTACCGCTCTGCGATCCAATACATTATAAAAAATCGTTCATCTTCGACAAAATCCGTAGTTTTATTTGGTAATCTCAGATTATTTAGATACTATGGTGACACTCTAACTGTGAATGCACAGAATTTAGGGAATCAGTTAAGGAAGGGGATTACTGATGAAAATTTTGCAGAAAAAATTGAAAATTTAACAAATCGTGCGGATACAGTTTTGATGGTAGTTAATCGTGAACATCTATTTCCCAAAGGATTGATTGAAAAAGAGATGAGCGATTTGTATAACCTGGATTCTCAAGTTAATTTTGCATATTTCAAAATATCTCGTTTTATCAAGAAGTAAATTGAATTGAGAATTGAGGGCTGTTAAATAAACTACGAAATGGGAGCATCCCAATTTTGCCAAAAGGTACGGGATTGACACAAAAACCCTGTACAAACCTCTTTCCTTGGCGCTCTTGGCGTCCTTGGCGGTTCGTTATTTCATTATTGTTCTAAGCCAAAATCCCGTATAAAAATAAACTTGCACATTTGGGATGCTCCTCTACGAAATAACCTAGCTCTGGTGGGGTTTCCCCATTGGGTATAGTAGAATATTGCCGCAGGTAACTGTCCGTCGCCTCTTGGACTTAAATCTTTGTGGGTGACTTTCTCCTCAGTTGCTACTACACTCAATTATTCGATCATGCAACCACCCCTTACAGTTGGCACTGTCTTGCAAAACCGTTATCGCATAATTCAAATTCTCGGACAAGGAGGATTTGGTAGAACCTATCTGGCAGAAGACCAGAGGCGCTTTAACGAACTTTGCGCGATCAAGGAATTGATTTCAACGGCAACGGAGGCTTTGGCTTGGGAGAAGGCACAAGAGCTTTTTCACCGAGAAGCTGCCATTTTATATCAAATTGAACACCCACAAGTCCCGAAATTCCGGGAACGATTTGAGCAAGACCAACGTTTATTTTTGGTGGAGGACTACGTTGCAGGGCAAACTTACCAAGCTCTGCTGGCTGAACGTCAAGCTGTGGGTCAAACCTTCACAGAGGCTGAAGTATTGCAGTTGATAAAATTGTTGCTGCCTGTTTTAGAGCATATTCACAGTCGAGGGATTATTCACCGAGATATCTCGCCAGAAAATATTATTTTGCGAGATAGTGACGCTAAACCTGTGTTAATTGACTTTGGGGTGGTAAAAGAACTGGCAACTCGTTTACGATCGCCTCTTAGTGCAATGCCACAAACCACTGTGGGAAAATTAGGCTACTCTCCTAGTGAACAAATGCAAACAGGGGGAGCTTATCCTAGTAGTGATTTGTATGCATTAGCAGTAACCGCAATTGTCTTGCTGACTGGTAAAGAACCAAGGGAGTTATTTGACGAAAACCAACTAACTTGGAATTGGCAGCGATGGGCAACAGTTAATCCGCGATTTGCTCTAGTGTTGAATCGAATGTTGAATCATATACCGAGCGATCGCTATCAAAGTGCTGCTAGTGTATCTCAAGCACTAGAATCTTTAGAGCAGCAAGTCAATCTTCCTTCCTTAAATACGTCTAACTTGCAAACAATCGCTGTTGGTCGCCGTCCTGATTCAGTACCAGCAGCTTCGCCTAAGAAACAACCCGATCCTGTGATTCCACCAAGTTCTACTAGCTCAGTCCTGGATAATCCGTTAGCGATCGCAGCAATTGGCATTGCTGTAGTAATTGTAGCCGGATTTGGTTCTTGGGCTTTAGTAAGTTCTATCCGCAGTCAGTCAAAACCATCACCAACGGAGACGCTTCCACAAAATTTCCCCTCACCTGTTATTTCTGGTGGTACTACATTCACATCCACACCCACCCCTGAGCAACCTGTTATATCTAGTAGACGGCTCAATCTTAAAGCATCTAACCCAATCACAGTTACAGATACTCTCAAAACAAATCAAATCATCCGATATACTTTTTTTGGGCAGGAAGGTGACAATTTAACTGCATTTATTGATCCAGGAAGCAGCGTTTTGCTAACAGTCTTCAGTCCCAATCAACAACCAATTGATCAGAATGTTCAACAAGTAACATCATATAAAGGCACGTTGCTAGTTACTGGTAGATATACTATTGAGTTAACACTAGTTCCAGAAGTTGCCGAAAGCAATTACAGCTTAACTGTTGCATTAGAAACACTAACCAAACCAACACCTACACAAACACCTAACCCAATTCCAACAGAGATACCTACCCCAATTTTTACAGAAACACCTACCCCAACTCCGACAGAGACACCCTTCCCAATACCTACAGAAACACCTACCCCAGTTCCAACAGAGATACCCACCCCAGTTTTTACACAAACACCCTTCCCAATTCCGACAGAGACACCTAGCCCAATTCCGACCACTGGTGAAACACCAATTCCGCCAGTTGATGGAACACAACCATTTTCTGGCCAAAGAAATTAATGTTAAACACACTACTAATTACTGGAACTGATACCGAAGCTGGTAAAACTGTTTTAACAACAGCCTTAGCAGCCTATTGGCAAAAATATTACCCGCAGCGTAGCTGGGGAATCATGAAACCGATTCAATCGGGAATTGGCGATCGCGAGTGGTATCAAAAACTATTTACACTAGAACAATCTTCAGAAGAAATTACACCTTTGTACTTTCAAGCACCTCTGGCTCCTCCCATCGCCGCAGCACGAGAAAATCGCCAAGTAGATTTAGCAGTAGTTTGGCAAGCTTTATCTAAATTGCGATCGCAACGTGATTTTGTGCTTGTAGAAGCCTTGGGTGGGTTAGGTTCGCCAGTAACTGAAGAATTAACCGTAGCCGATTTAGCCGGAGAATGGCGTTTACCAACGGTATTAGTAGTACCAGTAAGATTAGGTGCGATCGCTCAAGCAGTGGCGAACGTAGCATTAGCTAGACAATCACGCGTGAATCTTAAAGGCATTGTTCTCAACTGCGTACAAAGACGAACCGATGCAGAAATAGCCGACTGGACACCACAGCAATTGATTCAATCACTTACTAACACACCAGTTTTAGGCTGCTTACCCTATTTAGATAACCTGACTGATTTAGATAAACTTGCTCAAGTAGCATCAGATTTAAATTTGGAAATGCTGAAATTTTAAATGTCATTCAAGTGGCATATCTTAGTCATAGAAATGTCATTAGCATAAGTTAATTTGTCGGTGTTTGATTAAAAGTAAATTACTTACGCCTGACATCATGATGCTTTCTTTTGCAGTGGCGAGTGCAATCTGTGGCAAAGGTAGTGAAGTGAATCTAGACTTTGCTAACCTTAGCTGGATTGACGTGATTATTTTAGGCATCGTTCAGGGAATTACAGAACTATTACCAATTAGCAGTACTGCTCATTTGCGGATAGTGCCAACTCTACTGGGACTCAAAGATCCGGGGTCTGCTTTTTCAGCAGCTATGCAATTAGCTAGCTTGACTGCTGTTTTAGTCTATTTTTGGCAAGACTTAAAAAAACTAACCGGAGAGACAGTTAGAGCAATTAGCGGGCAAGATTATCAATCTAGTTCTTTGCAACTGATGTTAGGTTTATTGGTAGGAACCTTGCCTATTGCTGTGGCTGGTGTGCTACTCAAACCAATTCTTAACGCCTGCAACTCACCAATGCGAGGGTTAGTAGTTATTGGTGTGGCTTCAATTATTATGTCAGCATTGCTGGCGATCGCAGAAAAACGCGGAGGGCGCGATCGTACTTTCGACAAACTCACCCTCTGGGATGGCATTTGGGTAGGAGTTGCTCAAGCTTTTGCCCTGATCCCTGGCGTTTCTCGCTCTGGTTCTACCCTCACTGCTGGGTTATTTTTGGGCATGGAACGGGAGACATCAGCCCGATTTTCTTTTTTGTTGGGCTTACCAGCCGTGATTTTGGCGGGTGCTGTAGAACTCCACACTCTTAGCAAAGCAGGACTGAGTGCATCTGGTTGGTTGACTTTATTGGTAGGCTTAATCTCTGCCAGCATTTCCGCTTTTCTTGCAATTTGGGGACTTCTACGCTACCTAGAAAAACACAGTACCTTGATTTTTATTTTCTACCGCTTGGCAATGGGTGTATTTTTGATAGTTGCGGTGATGGCTGGTTGGTTGCAGAATTGATTTTAACTAAATTTTGCGAGAAAGGCAGAAGGGAATTCTGATTCCTGCTTTCTGCCCTGTGCTTTCTTCACACATCTGGTAGAAATTAAATAGGCGTGCGTTACCCAAAATCCTTGTAGAGACGTAGCAGTGCTACGTCTCTACATTCTGCCCATTCTCTACGATAAACTGGGAAAATAAGCTTGCCTTAGCTGTACTTAAACTACTTTGTCATAATGGTTTCTACCTTTCCCAATTCCTCTTCTGTTGATTTATCTCGCATCCGACTGGCAATCCGTTCATTGCAACCACAATTGGTAGAGTGGCGGCGGCGATTGCATCAACAACCAGAGTTGGGTTTTCAAGAAAAACTGACGGCTGAGTTTGTCTCACAAAAGCTGCAAGAATGGGGAATTGAGCATCAAACTGGCATTGCCCAAACTGGCATTGTTGCCACCATCAAAGGCAATCAACCCCCCACTCCCCAAGTTTTAGCGATTCGGGCAGATATGGATGCTTTGCCAATCCAAGAACTCAACGAAGTGCCCTATAAATCGCAGCATGATGGAGTAATGCACGCTTGTGGACATGATGGACATACTGCGATCGCATTAGGTACAGCTTATTATCTCCAGCAGCATCGCCAAGACTTCTCCGGTACAGTAAAAATTATCTTTCAGCCAGCCGAAGAATCACCAGGAGGCGCAAAGCCGATGATTGAAGCTGGAGTGCTGAAAAATCCTGATGTTGACGCAATTATTGGTTTGCACTTGTGGAATAATTTACCCTTGGGAACAGTGGGTGTACGGGCTGGGGCGTTGATGGCAGCTGTAGAGTCTTTTAATTGCACAATTTTGGGCAAAGGTGGACACGGCGCACTACCCCATCAAACAGTGGATTCTGTTGTAGTTGCTGCCCAAATTGTAAATGCCTTGCAAACCATTGTCGCCCGGAACGTTAATCCCCTTGATTCAGCAGTGGTGACAGTGGGCGAACTTCATGCTGGAACTAAGGGAAATGTGATTGCTGATACAGCGAGAATGAGTGCCACTGTCAGGTATTTTAATCCTAGCTTGAAAGGCTTTTTTAACCAGCGTGTCGAACAGATTATTGCTGGAATTTGTCAAAGTCATGGTGCGAGTTATGACTTAGAATATCGGCCATTTTATCCACCAGTCATTAATGATATGAAGATGGCAGAATTGGTGCGAACTGTAGCAGAAGAAGTGGTAGAAACCCCATTGGGTATTGTGCCAGAATGTCAAACTATGGCTGGCGAAGATATGTCATTCTTCTTGCAAGAGGTTCCTGGTTGCTATTTCTTTTTAGGTTCTGCGAATCCAGAGAAAGACTTGGCGTATCCCCATCATCATCCTCGGTTTGATTTTGACGAAACCGCCTTGGGAATGGGTGTGGAAATATTTGTTAGATGCGTAGAGAAATTTTTTAGTTGAGTGGGTGTAAATTATACCAATTCGCAATTCGCTTTTTCACCCATTCGCAATCAAGAAACTTAGATACAGCAAGACTTTCCTGATTTACATCTGTTGCCTCATTTTGGAGAAACGCGATCGCAGAAGTTGTGTTATAAAAACGGGCAAAGTCTTACAAAATACAAAAATCTTTACTGTGAAGCTTTTTCGGTAAATACGTAATTTCTACACCAATCGCATCAAATGCTACTGTAAGCAATCAAACTTTAGGGTTTAATCATCAGCAATCTTTAACAAATTGAAAAATTATGTTAAGTATCCCTATTAACTTAAATTTACCTCGTACACCCCGTATAGTAACTTCTTTGCCTGGCCCTCGCGCTCAAGCAATTGTACAACGCGATCGCGCCGTAACTTCTCCTTCTTACACCCGCGATTACCCATTAGTTGTATCTCGCGGTCAAGGCTGCATGATAGAAGATGTGGATGGCAATGTATTTCTGGATATGACCGCAGGTATTGCAGTTACCGCCACCGGACACGCGCACCCGGAAGTCGTCAAAGCAATTCAAGAACAGTCTGAACGTCTGCTGCACATGTCAGGGACGGATTTTTATTATGAACCAATGGTGGAACTAGCGGAACAATTAGCCATTCGCGCCCCATTTCCGCAGCCACAGAGTAGTACTGGGTTTCCTGCAAAAGTATTTTTCACCAATTCCGGGGCAGAATCTAACGAAGGAGCCATTAAACTAGCTAGATATTACACCAAGCGATCGCTAATTGTAGCCTTCTTAGGGGCATTTCACGGACGTACTTATGGGGCAATGTCTCTGACTGGTTCTAAAGCAGTGCAGCGAACGAACTTTGGGCCTTTAGTTCCTGGAGTAACTCATATTCCTTATGGGACTCACGCTAGCTTAGATTATCTAGAACAACAGTTATTTTGCACAATTTTACCACCGCAAGAAGTAGCGGCGATCATAGTCGAAGCGATTCAGGGAGAAGGTGGGTATATCGTCCCCGAAGATGGTTTTTTGGAGAGGATTCGGGATATTTGCGATCGCCACGGTATTCTGATGGTAGTGGATGAAGTGCAAGCAGGAATGGGGCGGACTGGTCGCTTATTTGCGATCGACCATTGGGGTGTGATGCCTGATATCATTACTACTGCCAAAGGTATCGCCAGTGGTCTGCCATTAGGAGCGATACTTGCCAGACCAGAGTTGATGACTTGGCCTCCTGGTTCTCACGCTACCACATTTGGCGGTAATCCCGTAGCTTGTGCTGCTGCTATTGCCACACTGCGACTGCTAGAAAGTGGTTTGATGAGCAACGCTAGCCAAATGGGAGAATTATTACAAGTTAGTCTTACCGAGTTGCATCAAAAATTTCCTAGACTATCGCCGCCACGAGGTAAGGGATTGATGGTTGCGGTGGATTTATTAGATCAACAGGGTAATCTTGATTATAAATTGCGCGATCGCATTATCCAAGAAGCTTTTTTACGTGGTTTATTATTGCTAGGTTGCGGTAAAGCAGCAATTCGTTTCTGTCCGCCTTTAGTTATCGACAGCGACCAAATTCAAATAGCCCTTCAGATTATCAGCGAAATTTTAAGTTCTTAAAAGATGACCAATGACAAATGACAAATAAAATAGCCCTTAATTTATGGAAATTACTTTGGCAAGAATACAGCGCCAGGGTAAATCATGCCCGTACCTACGAGCAAATGATTACTGCTGCGGGTGGGACTGTCGCCAATGACCACATCGCCTTTCGGTCTTTGCGTTTATTAGTAGATAGTCCACAGGGTCAACTTAACTTGGGAATTGACTATCTTGGGCAACTTGTAGAAACTTTAGGTTACGTGGCGGCTGGAGAATATACTTTTCCTCAAACTCATTTGTACGCCCGTTATTATCGTCATCCACAGCAAGAGGAATTAAACTTACCCAAGCTGTTTATCAGCGAGTTGATAGTCGATGAATTGCCTGCTAATATTGCTCAACTCATCTTTAAAACAGTATCTTCAATTCCATACGAACTAACTTCACCCCTTACTCTTCTACAAAAAGACGGGAACATTGAAACCATCGCCCAACAACTCCAGCAAGTATTTACTCGCCCTTGGCTACCTCCTGTGCGTTCTGTTGTTGAAGAGGTGAATCAAGTTACTCAGTATGGGGCTTGGGTATTGCTGCACGGTTACGCAGTCAACCACTTTACAGGCTACGTTAACGGCCAGAATACTCTAGAATATCCAGATATTGATACCACTGCCGATGCTTTGGCTAACCTGGGTGTACCGATGAAAGCAGAGATAGAAGGAAATGTTGCTTGTGGTTTGCGGCAAACTGCAACTCAAGCGGTCACAGAAATGGTGACAGTATTAGATGATAACAGTGGTACAGAAATTCAAATCCCTTGGACTTATGCCTATTATGAAATTGCCCAGCGCTATCTAGTAGAAGTGGAATCTGGAAAGCAGATACTTTTTGATGCTTTTTTAGGAAGTAATGCCCAGCAATTGTTTGAAATGACTCGTCTATCTAAATAGCCCAGAGTTGTTAGTAAAGGATTCAGTTCCGTGTTCCAAGCTTGAAGTTTCATGTTTCAAGCTTGGAACTCGGTATTTTGGACAAATAAATTATGCTTGCAAGACAAAATCAGATGCCGTGAGAGTTGGCGCACCAGTTAGAGTCGCAAATAAACCACCACTGCCAAAACCAGCCGCACTGCCATTAGAGTTGTAGAACAACTGCCCACTCACAGGATCGTAAACAATTTTCGCTGTGCTAGTCCCCGCTAAATTAGTGACTTCAAAATCACTCAAGTTGTTAAAACCCGTTCCCGCAGCAGAGGTAATGGCACTAAAAGTAGTTTTATCCAGTACAATCTTGTCACCTTGGGAACTGTTGAAGTCAGTAATGGCAACTTCACCAACAGCACTCAGGGCAAAAGCAGCATCGGTGTTGTAAAGGAATCTGTCAGCACCTACATCACCAATGAGAATATTATTGCCGAATCCACCGATGAGAGTATCATCGCCTTCTCCGCCCCGCAACAAGTCATTGCCACTGTCGAGGTTTTTCCCCCCAAACACTACATAGCTTTGCCCAGCACCAGAGATGCTGTTGGCAAAAGGTGCCCCAATAATCAGGTCGTCAATGCCATCGTTGTTGATGTCCCCTGCATTGCTGAGTGACGTGAAAAAGTCATTTGATCTAATGGCGTTAATTAAAAAGCCATTATTGCCATTCAATTCAGAGAGGTTGAGGCTGCCGCCACTGCCCAGATTCGTCCCCCCAAACACTACATAGCTTTGACTAACCACAGAGTTGCCATCGAGGGAGGCATATTCTGCCCCAATAATCAGGTCGTCAATGCCATCGTTGTTGATGTCCCCTGCATTGTTGACTAAGGTGCCTGAAGAGTCACCCGATGCAATGGCGTTAATTAAAAAGCCATTAGTGCCATTCAAATCAGAGAGGTTGAGGCTGCCGCCACTGCCCAGATTCGTCCCCCCAAACACTACATAGCTTTGCCCTGGTCTAGAGATGCTGTAGGGGTCGGCATCTTGTGCCCCAATAATCAGGTCGTCAATGCCATCACCGTTGATGTCCCCTGCATTGCTGACTAAGAAGCCTGAATAGTCATCTTCTGCAATGCCGTTAATTAAAAAGCCATTAGTGCCATTCAAATCAGAGAGGTTGAGGCTGCCGCCACTGCCCAGATTTGTTCCCCCAAACACTACATAGCTTTGCCCAGCATTAGAGATGCCGTTGGGGTCGGCACCAAATGCCCCAATAATCAGGTCGTCAATGCCATCACCGTTGATGTCCCCCGCATTGCTGACTGAGTTGCCTGAAAAGTCATTTGATCTAATGCCGTTAATTATAAAGCCATTATTGCCATTCAAATCAGAGGGGTTGAGGGTGCCGCCACTGCCAACATTCGTCCCCCCAAACACTACATAGCTTTGCCCTGCCCCAGAGATGCCGTTGGGGTCGGCACCAAATGCCCCAATAATCAGGTCGTCAATGCCATCGTTGTTGATGTCCCCTGCATTGCTAACTGAGCGGCCTGAAAAGTCATTTGATCTAATGCCGTTAATTAAAAAGCCATTAGTGCCATTCAAATCAGAGAGGTTGAGGCTGCCGTTAGTGCCAACATTCGTCCCCCCAAATACTACATAGCTCTGCCCTGCCCCAGAGATGCGGTTGGGGTCGGCATATTGTGCCCCAATAATCAGGTCGTCAATGCCATCGTTGTTGATGTCCCCTGCATTGCTGACTGACTGGCCTGAAAAGTCATTTGATCTAATGCCGTTAATTAAAAAGCCATTAGTGCCATTCAAATCAGAAAGGTTGAGGCTGCCGCTACTGCCAACATTCGTCCCCCCAAATACTACATAGCTTTGCCCAGCACTATAGTTGCCGTTGGGGGAGGCATTATATGCCCCAATAATCAGGTCGTCAATGCCATCACCGTTGATGTCCCCTGCATTGCTAACTGACTGGCCTGAGCGATCTAATTCTGCAATGCCGTTAATTAAAAAGCCATTATTGCCATTCAATTCAGAGAGGTTAAGGAAATTGAATGCAGCATCGGTGTTGTAAAGGAATGTGTTAGCACCTACACCACCTACAAGAGTATCATTCCCTACACCACCTACAAGAGTATCATTGCCGAATCCACCGATGAGAATATCATCGCCTTCTTGGCCTCGCAACAGGTCATTGCCACTTAAGCCATTAATTATGTCATTACCTCCTTGACCATTAATCACATCATCTGAGTTGTCAAAACCTGCGATGTTATTGTTTAAGTCATTGAGGAAAGTGACGGTGTTTTTGTTAAAAATGCTAGTTTGAGTGGAGTTGGCATTAATTACATCAAAGCTGTCGTTGATGCTGGTTTGCCCATCAAACAAGATATTGCCTAATGCAATTCTTGAATTAGTTTCTGGCAGGTTATCCAGGTTTTCTAAGAAGAAGTTTTGCAGAGTTACTTTGGTAGATGCCACATTTTCAAAGGTGACTTCTAAGTTGTTGCCTTGAGGAGTTAGTTGCAGATTTTTGGCAGTCAATCCCGAACCGATAAATTGCAGCTGATCAACATTAATAATCACTGCTTGAGATGGGTTGTAGCCCTGACCAACGCCACCAAAATCGGTGATGGTGTCATTGCCATCGCCAGGGCGAAACACAAACTTATCTTGACTGCCGTTACCTGTGAGGGTATCGTTACCTGCTTTGCCGTCGATGATGTTGTTGCCAATTGTACCGATGAGAGTGTCTGCATCAGCAGTTCCCGTTAGGTTAATCGTGCTGCCGATGTTCTTCCCCCCAAATACCACATAGCTCTGCCCTGAGTAGGCGCCGTTGGGGGAGGCAAAAGGTGCCCCAATAATCAGGTCGTCAATGCCATCGTTGTTGATGTCCCCTGCATTGCTGACTGAGGTGCCTGAGCGATTATCTTCTCCAATGCCGTTAATTATAAAGCCATTATTGCCATTCAAATCAGAGAGGTTAAGGAAATTGAATAATGAATTAGCCATAATCACCTCTTTTACATCTGGTTATTAAATATTTATTGACTGCGTAATTAATATATCAACTCGGAAAAAGATAACAGGTTCTTATTATAACCGTTAAATTACTTTAATCTTTTTCTGAATATCTAAGCATTATCAAGGGGCTAGGTATAATTATATAGGATTACTATTTGATTTTTGAATGGAATTAGGTATTGTAGAGTGTGTTAGAACAGAGTTCGTAACGCACTATTATCAAGGGTTTGATGCCGTACTCTCCGTGCTAACACATCCTACAGATATTTTCTCCAAATCAAACCGGATTCCTATAGTAAAGTTAAAGTCAATTTTAGGAAGTGGTATATAAAGTTTTCCTGTCACCGATAGCGTAACCCTACGGGGAGGCAAGCTACAGACAGCGTTTTGAAGAGTTGCGTTAGTAAATCTTGTGTGCAACACCCTCTTTTGTTCAAGGATGACAGCCGCTCGTAGACATCGCGTTCTTTTTAGAAATTGTATTAAGGAACTAAACCCAACATGGGGGCGTTTGTTGACTAAACTTTGAGTTCAACACAACTTAAACTACAGCGTTAGTAACAAAAATAACGACTTTAGTAACCAAAATTATAATGTTTGTAACGAAAATAATGACTTTAATAACCAAAATGGTTATTTTATAAGGAAAATTATAATGTTTGTAACAAAAAGAATTATTTTACTAACCAAAATGATTATTTTGTAACGAAAATAACGATTTTCGTTACAAAAATCGTATGTTGTAACAAAAATTGCAACTTGATAAGCTGATGCGCGTCTAAAGTATATAAACACTCTATTGGGTCGTTAACTGTTGACTGTTGACAGGTTTTCAGTCATCAGTTTGCAGTTAGCGGTGAAAGTTGTCACGTTTTAGACAAACTATGCTTGCAAGATAAAATCTGATGTTGTGAGAGTTGGCGCACCAGTTAGAGTTGCAAAGAGACCACCACTGCCAAAACCCGCCGCACTGCCATTTTGGTTGTAGAACAACTGTCCACTTACGGAATCGTAGACAATTTTTGCTGTGCTAGTCCCCGCTAAATTAGTGACTTCAAAATCACTCAAGTTATTAAAACCCGTTCCCGCAGCAGAGGTAATGGCACTAAAAGTAGTTTTATCCAGGATAATCTGATCACCTTGGGAACTGTTGAAGTCAGCGATCGTGTCTTGACCAATAGCAGTCAGGGCAAAGGCTGCATCGGTGTTGTAAACGAAAGAGTCAGCACCTACACCACCAACGAGAATATCATTGCCGAATCCACCCACAAGAGTATCATTGCCATCTCCACCGATGAGAATATCATCGCCTGACCCGCCCCGCAACAGGTCATCGCCACTCAAGCCATTGATAATATCGTTACCCCCTTGACCATTAATCACATCATTGGAGTTGTTAAAACCTGCGATGTTATTGTTTAAGTCATTGAGGAAAGTGACAGTGTTTTTGTTGAAAATGCTAGTTTGAGTGGAATTGGCATCAATCACATCAAAGCTGTCGGTGATACTGGTTTGCCCATCAAATAGGATATTGCCAATCGCTGGTAGGAAAAAAGTTGCTGGCAGGTTATCCAGGTTTTCTAAAAGGAAGTTTTGCAGAGTTACTTTGGTGGATGCCACATTTTCAAAGGAAACTTCTAAGTTGTTACAATTTTGAGTTAGTTGCAAATTTCGGGCAGTCAATCCCTTACCTGTAAATTGCAGTGTATCAACATTGCTAATTACTGCTGCTTTGAGAGTCACAGCCTCTAATGGATTTGAGCCTTTACCAACGCCAGCAAAATCGGTGATAATGTCATTGCGATCGCCTGGACGAATAATAAACTTATCTTGACCACCGTTGCCTGTCAGGGTATCATTACCAGATTTGCCGTCGATTATGTTGTTTCCACTTGTACCTACAAGAGTATCTGTACCAGCAGTTCCCGTCAGGTTAATGGTGCTGCCCCTGCCGATATTCTTCCCACCAAATACCACGTAGCTCTGCCCCGACGGGGACGAGTCGCCGTTGAGGTAGACATTAGGTGCCCCGATAATCAAGTCAGCGATGCCGTCACCGTTGACATCTCCGGCACTGCTGACAGAAAAACCTGAACCGGAACCCACGATGCCGTTGATGGCGAAGCCGTTAGCGCCGTTGAGGTCTGAGAGATTGAGTGTGGGGCTAAAGCCTGTGCTCTTGCCAAATACCACGTAGCTCTGCCCTGAACCATAACCGTTGGGGGAGGCATTTGGTGTCCCGATAATCAAGTCAACGATGCCATCATCGTTGACATCTCCGGCACTGCTGACAGAAACGCCTAAGGTGTCATCTGACTTGATGCCGTTGATGGCGAAGCCGTTAGCGCCGTTGAGGCTAGAAAGGTTGAAAGTGGGGCTAAAGCCTATGCTATTGCCAAATACCACGTAGCTCTGCCCTGAATCATTACCGTTGGGGTCGGCACCAGATGCCCCGATAATCAGGTCAGCGATGCCATCACCATTGACATCTCCGGCACTGCTGACAGAAATACCTGAGTAGTTAAACGCCTTAATGCCGTTGATGGCGAAGCCGTTAGCGCCGTTGAGGTCTGAGAGATTGAGAGTGGGGCTAAAGCCCGTGTTCTTGCCAAATACCACGTAGCTCTGCCCTGACTGGAGTCCGTTGGGAGAGGCACTAGATGCCGCGATAATCAGGTCAGCTATGCCATCATCGTTGACATCTCCGGCACTGCTGACAGAATTGCCTAATTCGTCACCTGACTTGATGCCGTTGATGACGAAGCCGTTAGCGCCGTTGAGGTCTGAGAGATTAAGTGTAGGGCTAAAGCCTGTGCTCTTGCCAAATACCACGTAGCTTTGCCCTGAATAAGTGCCGTTGGGGGAGGCATTTGGTGCCCCGATAATCAAGTCAGCGATGCCATCATCGTTGACATCTCCGGCACTGCTGACAGAGAAGTTTGAGCTGTCACCCTGCTTAATGCTGTTGATGGCGAAGCCGTTAGTGCCGTTGAGGTCTGAAAGGTTGAAAGTGGGGCTAAAGCCTGTGCTCTTGCCAAATACCACGTAGCTCTGACCAGAATAAGTGCTGTTGGGGGAGGCCCCAATAATCAGGTCAGCGATGCCGTCTGCGTTGACATCTCCGGCACTGCTGACAGAAATGCCTGATCTGTCACCTGACTTGATGCCGTTGATGGCGAAGCCGTTAGCGCCGTTAATGCTAGAAAGGTTGAGAGCAGGGCTAAAGCCTGTGCTCTTGCCAAATACCACGTAGCTTTGCCCTGACTCGGAGCCGTTGGGGGAAGCAAAGGCTGCCCCAATAATTAGGTCAGCGATGCCGTCACCATTGACATCTCCGGCACTGCTGACAGGCAAGCCTGAACCGTCACCCGCCATGCCGTTGATAGTGAAACCGTTACTGCCGTTGAGGTTAGAGAGATTTAATGATGAATAAACCATAATTTTATCCTGTGTTTGTAGTAATTGACTATTCGAGAGCTTTGGCAAATAAAATTCGCGGCTAGACAAACTCCAAGGGAGCTGCACAAACTCACACAAAATTCCCGTTTATAATTCGTAATTCGTAATTAGGAAATTTAATCACGAGTTACAAGGCTTACAATTAGACATCTCCAGAAATTAATTATGCATTACCTAAAACCCTGTATAAACGTTGCATTGCAACGTCTTTACATTTATTTTCACCAGATGTCTATTACGAGTTGTATTGATAGCGGTCAATTGAAGTTAGCGTCATTCTGGTAAAGTTAGAGTTAATTTTAGGAAGTGCTATATAAAGTTTTCGTGTCACCGATTGATATTTTGTAACGAAAATTGCGACTTGAGTAACTCAAGTCGCAATGCTTATAACTAAAATTAGGATTAATCTTCAGAAAATATCGCGTTTTGCCAAATATTGGTACATCTGCCAACGCGCATCTACTTCAGCTTGGGCTTGTTCTAACAATTGCTTGGCTACTTCAGGTTTACTCTTGGTGAGCATTTTGAAGCGATTCTCTTGATACATTGAATGCTCTACAGATTGCGTAGGCGATCGCATATCTAATTGCAATGGATTTTTACCTTGTTTGAGCAATTCTGGATTATGCCGATACAGCAACCAGCGACCTGATTCTACCAAAGTTTTCTGATGATTCATCCCTGTGGTCATGTTGATGCCGTGGGCGATGCAATGGCTGTAAGCAATAATTATTGATGGGCCATCATAAGCTTCTGCTTCCAAAAATGCTTTTAGGGTATGTTCATCTCTAGCGCCAAGGGCTACACTCGCTACGTAGACATTTCCGTAGGTCATGGCAATCATCCCTAAGTCTTTCTTAGGTGCAGGCTTACCACTGGCGGCATATTTAGCAACTGCGGCTTTTGGTGTAGCTTTGGAAGATTGACCGCCTGTATTAGAATACACTTCTGTATCCATTACTAAGATGTTCACATTTCGACCACTAGCAATCACATGATCGATGCCGCCGAAGTCAATATCATAAGCCCAACCGTCACCGCCAACAATCCAGACGCTTTTTCTCACCAAGTAATCGGCAAGGGATTTTAGATTTTGAATTTGGGCATGGGGCATGGGGCATTGGGCATTGGAGTGGTAATTGCTTTTTTCTAACAGTTCATCTAGCTTTTGTTTCAACAGCGCTACCCGTTCTCGTTGTTCCCAAATATCAGCCTCAGTGTTTTGTTTGGCATTGAGAATAGACTGTACCAACTCGTAAGGTATTCCCAATTCCCTATGCCCTATGCCCCATTCCCCGCTCCCCAATTGCTGCAACAATTCCGCCGCAAACTCAGCTTGTTTGTCCAGGGAAAGACGGAAGCCAAAACCGAATTCGGCGTTATCTTCAAACAAATTATTAGACCACGCAGGGCCGCGTCCTTGGGCGTTGGTTGTCCAAGGTGTTGTGGGGAGATTACCACCATAAATTGAAGAACAACCTGTAGCATTGGCGATGACGGCGCGATCGCCAAACAATTGTGTTAATAATTTTAAATAAGGTGTTTCACCACAACCAGCACAAGCACCAGAGAACTCAAATAAAGGTTCTTGCAGTTGTTGTTGGCGAATCTGGTTTAATTTTAGCGATCGCCTGTCAGGATTAGGTAAACTCAAGAAGAAATCCCAGTTTTTTCGCTCTTGTTCCCGCAATGGCAACTGCTGTGCCATGTTAATCGCTTTCCGCAATGGCTCAGATTTATCTTTAGCAGGGCAAATATTTACACAAATAGTGCATCCTGTGCAATCTTCTGGAGCAACTTGAATGGTAAATTTTTGATTGGCAAAGTCTTTATCTTTTGCACCAGTTGACTTGAAAGTTTCTGGTGCATTAACTAATTCATCAGCTTGATAAGCCTTTGCACGAATGGCACTGTGGGGACAAACCATCACGCACTTACCACATTGAACGCAGACATCCGGCTCCCACACAGGTATCTCTTCGGCAACGTTACGTTTTTCCCATTTGGCAGTACCTACGGGAAAAGTGCCATCAACTGGTAGTGTGCTAACAGGTAAGTCATCACCTTCCCAAACCATAATTTTGCCCAGAACTTCCCGCACAAATTCGGGAGCAGAATTAAGAGTAGAGACGCGATTCATCGCGTCTGTGTGAGGAGTAGAGACGCGATTCATCGCGTCTGTACAAGAGGTGATTGTTTGTGGGATGTCTACTTTATGCAAGTTGTCTAAGGTGTTATCTACAGCTTGCAAGTTCATGCGGATAACTTCTGCACCTTTTTTACCGTAGGTTTTATCAATCGCTTGTTTGATTTTAGCGATCGCTTCTTCCTGTGGCAAGACACCCGCTAAGGCAAAGAAGCATACCTGCATAATAGTGTTAATTCTCCCACCCATGCCACTTTCGCGGGCAACTTGGCTAGCATTAATCACATATAACTTCAAATGCTTGTCGATAATTTGCTGCTGTACCTTTAGCGGCAAATATTCCCAAACGGTATCTGCATTGTATGGACTGTTAAGCAGCAAAGTCGCCCCAGGAGTAGCAGTCTTCAAAATATCTATGCGTTCTAGAAATCCCCAGTGATGACAACCAATAAAGTTGGCTTGGTCAATTAAGTAGGTGGAACGAATTGGCTCTTTACCAAAGCGTAAATGAGAGACGGTCATCGAACCAGATTTCTTGGAGTCAAAGACAAAGTAGCCTTGGGCGTAATTGTCGGTTTCTTCACCAATAATCTTGATGGAGTTTTTGTTAGCCCCAACTGTACCATCCGCGCCCAACCCATAGAACATTGCCCGAACAACGTTATCCGATTCTGTAGAGAAATTAGGGTCAAAGCTCAAGGAAGTATGACTAACGTCGTCATTAATCCCGATAGTAAAGTGATTTTTCGATTTAGCTTGAGCAAGGTTATCAAAAATCCCCTTCACCATCGCCGGAGTAAATTCTTTAGAAGAAAGACCATAACGCCCACCAATAATTTTAGGGTATGAGAAAGTATTTTCTCCCCCTGCCTCCCCTGCTTCCCCTGCTCCCCCTGCTCTCTTATCTCCCCACGCTTCATGGATAGCAGCTACAACATCTAAATACAAAGGCTCACCGGCGCTACCTGCTTCTTTGGTGCGGTCGAGAACTGCGATCGCCTTTACACTAGTTGGTAATACTGCAACAAACCTTTGGACATCAAAGGGGCGGTAAAGTCGCACTTTCACTACACCAAGTTTTTCACCACGGGCGTTAAGGTAATCTACTGTTTCATGGACAGTTTCACAACCTGAACCCATAAGAACGATAACGCGATCGGCATCCTTAGCGCCGTAATATTCATAGATTTTATAATGCCTTCCTGTGCGTTCTCCAAATTCATCCATGATGCGCTGGACAATTTCTGGACAAGCATTGTAATAAAGGTTAGCACCTTCCCGTCCTTGGAAATAGACATCGGGGTTTTGGGCAGTACCGCGCAATACTGGACGATCTGGGGTGAGGGCACGGCTGCGGTGGGCGAGTATTAGGTTATCGTGGATGAGCGATCGCAAATCATCATCTGACAGCAATTTGACTTTCTGCACTTCATGTGATGTGCGGAAGCCATCAAAGAAATGCATAAACGAGACTCGCGTCTCTAAGGTAGCTGCATGAGCAATGAGAGCAAAATCTTGACTTTCTTGCACCGAAGCCGAACACAGCAGAGCGAAACCAGTCGCACGGGCTGCCATCACGTCGCTATGGTCGCCAAAAATTGATAACGCATGGGTAGCCAAAGAACGGGCGGCAACGTGAACCACGGCGCTAGTAAGTTCACCAGCAATTTTGTAGAAGTTGGGTATCATCAATAATAATCCCTGAGATGCCGTGAAGGTGGTACTCAGGGAACCTGTTTGCAATGCCCCATGCACAGCGCCAGCCGCTCCCCCCTCGCTTTGCATCTGCACGACGCTAGGAATAGTACCCCAGAGGTTGGGACGACCTTCGGCTGACCAAGCATCTGCCCATTCACCCATTGCTGAAGAGGGGGTAATGGGATAAATGGCAATCACTTCATTTAATTTGTAAGCAACACGGGCAACAGCCTCATTCCCGTCGATGGTTGCAAAGGTTTTGTTCATAATATGATTTTTGTCCCCGCCTCTAAGCTGCATTATCAGAACGTATGAATATAAGAATCAGAAATAGCCAGTATTAGAAAGTAAGTGTATTATCTGCATTCAAAATTTCACGGTAGGATCTACTCCGTGTTTAAAGGATATGTTGATACCTTTAGGCTCTTAAATTAACTTTCAATCAATACTGCATCTATTAATATCTCATCCGCAATCCTGCATCTATTAATATGTATTAATAATGTACTCAATGACCAAAGTCTTTGTTTTAAAAGGCTTTTAGATAATTTATTCTTTTTTGCGGGGTAGAGGGACGGGAATATTACATTGCTAATCGCCGATTTCCATACCATTGACTCAAATCATTCTCAATCGCCTCAAGAATCGCGATCGCCTCAGTTATTGATTTTGCATCGGCAGCTAAAAGTGCAAACCCTCGCTCAACCCGTTGTTGATAGTCCTGTGGGCAAATAGCAAACCTATTAGCGATTGCAATCGCCCCCTTTTCATTCAACAGGTAATCTTCATTGAGCGCGAATAAAACTTGATTCATACACGCGACACTGCGGAAACAACAACCTGCTGCGTAAACAACATCATCGCGTGCGATTGCCTTTTTTGCGACCAACAGCGAGAAACTTATTTCCCAGGCGAAAGTATCAATAGTTGCCTGTTTCAGCCCAACTGGATACGGGTTTGTTTTTACCTTCATAGCTTCTAAAACACCATTAGAGTCGTAAAGTACCTGACAAAGAGCAATTTCTCCCATATAAATAGAGGACACAAACCCATGAGGATGTCCTGGTTGATAATCAATAGTAATGCGTCCTATAGGATTACTATTTGATTTTTGTAGGACTTACGCAAAAATTGCTAAAAAGCTTAATTTCTCGAACCGCCAAGACGCCAAGAGCGCCGAGAATTCGTAGAGTGTGCGTAAGTCCTATTTTGAACAAAATTAGGTGTTGTAGAGTGTGTTAGAACGGAGTTCGTAACGCACTATTATCAAGGGTTTGATGCGTTACGCTGTCGCTAACACATCCTACGGATATTTTCAGAAATCAAACCGGATTCCTATATATGGCAATCATCAATCACACGATTTACCTTCACCAAATCGCGGTAGAGAAAATCTACACTTACACCTTGAACCTGTAGCCAACCACCACCGTTAATCCACTTTCCCCATTCCCCGATCGCAGTAATCAAATTTACACGATGCTTATCATCAAGCTCACAGGCGAGGCGATTTAGAGCTATTAAATCGGGCGGTTTTTCTGGATTGTAATAAATCCCCAAATCCACATCTGATTTGTTATTATGGTTGCCCCGTGCCCGTGAACCACCCAATGAGACGGCTATAATTCCCTCAATTGACTGCAAACTTGAAACAATATGGTTGATGAATTGAGGTGATTCTTTATTCATAGATTTTTGCAAATTACGAATTAGTATTACTTGCTCGTTGTGACAGAATCTGCGCCATCGGTCTTTAACTGACCATCTTCCATATAAATGATGCGATCGGCAATATCGAGGATGCGATTATCGTGGGTAACTAGCAAAATTGTACAACCTTGTTCTTTGGCTAGCTTCTGCATTATTTCTACGACATCGCGCCCAGATTTTTTGTCGAGTGCAGCAGTGGGTTCATCTGCTAAAACAATTTTAGGATGGCTAACTAAAGCACGAGCGATCGCTACCCGTTGTTTTTGCCCTCCAGACAGTTTCTCTGGGTAGTAATTTACACGATTACCTAAACCGACAGTTTCCAAAATAGCGATCGCTTTAGCATCAATATCCTGATTTAAAAAATCCTCATGCAACTCTAAAGACATCCGCACATTTTCTCTTGCTGTCAAAAAAGTCATCAGGTTATGAGCCTGGAAAATATAGCCAATCTGGCGGCGAAGTTTAGTTAATTGCAGCTTTTTAGCGCCACGAATTTCCTCTCCTAATATTTTGAGACTACCTTCTTGAGCAGAACGCAATCCACCCATTAAGGTTAACAAGGTAGTTTTCCCCGAACCAGAGGGGCCAGTCATAATAACGATTTCCCCAGCCTTAATCTCCAAATTAATATCGAATAATACTTGTTTGCGAAGCGCACCTTCACCAAAATAGTGGTTAAGATTACTGATAGAAATTACAGATTCTAAAACAGAAAGTGTTGAGTTGGAATTTTCTGGTAAAGATTTTTGCAACATAGGATTTTATAAAGCATTGGGTATAGGGAAATAATTCTTGTAGAGACGCGATTCATCGCGTCTAAAAAACATCAGCAGGGTCAGCAGATCGTAACTTCCGCATGGCGATCGCTCCAGAAACACTACACATAATCACGGTCAAAATCCAAACCTGTATCGCCCGTTCCATTTTCATGAAAATAGGAAGCATCGTCGCCGCGTATGTGACTTGATACAATCCAAAAGAAAGGATGAATCCAGGCAAAAAACCTAAGATAGCTAATAACAATGCTTCTTGAATTAGAACTCCCAAGAGATAATTATCGGTGTATCCCATTGCTTTGAGGGTGGCATATTCTGGCAAGTGGTCAGAAACATCCGAGTAAAGGATTTGGTAGACAATCACGATGCCAACAATAAACCCAACTGCTGTACCTAAACCGAAAATAAAACCAATGCCAGTACCTTGTTCCCAGTAAGTTCTCTCCACTTTGGCAAACTCTTCTGGAGTGAGGACTCTGACATCTTTAGGTAGTCCATTGACAAGTTGCGATCGCACTTTTTCTGTATCGGCATCTGGTTTAAGCGTAATCAATCCAACTTCGATGCGATCGGGTTGACGCTGTGGAAATAGCTGAAGAAAGGTCGAATCACTGGTGATCACATTACCATCGGCAGCAAAGGAAGCACCATCAGTAAACAAGCCCTTAACAAAAACGGCTTTACTATTGAGTTCCGTGTCAAATTTGCCTGTTTTCTTAAAGATATCGCCAACTGCTCCGTATTCTGGACGACCTGCCTGGTCAAACAGAACTTGATACAACTGTTTAAGGTGATGCTGATTTTGTTTAATTTCGGGCGATTTGAATGGTGATTGTGCCGGATCAACACCCCAAACTAAAATGGCACGCTCAAGACGTGTTTCAGGATTTCGCCACTGTCCGGTACTGATGTAGACAGAATTAACTGACTGAACACCTTCATAAGCTAATGTTTGATATAGTCGCTCTCTAGAAAAGTTTTTTACAGAAAACAAAGTTTGAAATTGGGGACTAATTAAAACCAAATCTGCCTGTAAATTGCGATGAGGTTTCACAGCAGCATCAAAAAGCGCACTTTCAAATCCCAACTGGATAAACATCAGCATATCGGCAAAGGTAATACCTGCGACTGCAACAGCCAGACGGGTTTTTTCTTTCATTAACTGCCGCCATGCTAGCGGCGTTTTGCGAAATAGTTTAGAAAACATATTTAAAAAATCCTTTAATAACCCAGTGTTTCAGCTTGCTGTTCAAGTTGGCGCTCTCGCATTAAAAGAAATAGGGGAAGACCTAAAGAAACACCAACTAAAAGATTACAGGCAATATAAACCCAAAGATTTTGCATTTTCAGACGTGTTCCTTCCCAAAATACAAATGTCCACAATACTAGCGATGAAACAATAACATCCATGCCAAAAAAACCAGAAATTCTGTTGGCAAAGAGTTGTTCAAAAAATAGCTTTATATCAAGACCATGCTCTAAGATAAATGGAACAAACTGGGAGTAAGGTAAAAGGAAGCCAAGTACACAAAGCAGAAGATATATGACTTTAACCATGATTAAATTCACCTTATAAAAAATGATGGAATACACGAGATAGCGAACAACTCTATATTTCAATTGCTGTCTGTATCTGTAAGTTAGTGAAACCTGCAACTCGTTTGCTGTCTTCAGGATTGAGGCGAATTTTCACCTCAACTACTCGGCTATCAAGGTTCTCCCCTGGCTGGTTGCTGAAAACGTTTTGTCTATTCACCTGCAAACCAATTTGGGCAACGGTTCCTCGCAGTTCACCGACAAATGCCTGACTGATAATCACTGCCTGTTGTCCTAGTTTCACTTTACCGATGTCGGTTTGATAAACTTCTGCTACTGCCATCATCTGGTTTGTTTGCGCTAAGTCTGCAATGCCAGAAGCACTAATTTTTTCTCCAACTCGCGTATGAATTTTGATGATTTGCCCCGCCATCGGTGCTTTGATGTAAGCACCCGCTAACTCGGTTTGAGCATGTTTAAGTGTGGCGATCGCATTTTCAACTTCTGTCTTGGCTGCGGCGACATCTACAGGTCGGACTTCTGCAATACTGTTAAGTGTGGCTTTGGCTTCATTAACTTGCTTGCTACCAGTGGCGTTAGTACGGGCGAGTGCTGCTTTAGCTTCGGCAAGTTGTTTGCTAGCAGTGGTGTTAATCCGGTTGAGAACTGCTTTGGCTTCGTCTACTTGCTGTTTGGCAGTTTCTACAGTCAAACCTTTGCTATCGTACAAAGAATTAGAAATTGCACCTTGAGAATAGAGCTGCTGATAACGTTGATATTCGGCTGAGGCATTTTTGAGTTCTGCCTCTAGCTTCTTAATGGTTGCCTCTTGCGCTATTTTGTCGCCTTCCCACTGTGCCTCTATGCGGAATATCGCTTCCTGTTGCGCTGTTCTGTCTCCTTGGGATTGGGCCTGGAGACGTTCAACGCTTGCCTGCTGGGCCTGAATTTCTCCTGCTTTTGCTCCTGCTTGCACTTGAGCGAGTTTAGCTTGAGCAACTCTGACTTGTTGTTGGGCTTGTAGTACAGCAGTTTGCAAGCGATCGCGAGCATCTAAAATTGCTACCACCTGTCCAGCTTTAACGCGATCGCCTTCTTTGACTAGAATTTTGGCAATGCGATCGCCATCCAATGCTAAAGGCGCAAACAAGCTAATTACCTCTGCTTCCGGTTCTAGCCGTCCTAATGCAGCTACTTTTTGAATCTTGGGCGTGGTTTCAACTGGTTCAGATTTCTCGGTTTGAGCAACTAATCCAAACTGAGAAATCCCATAAGCAACAATTCCACCTGTAATAGCAGTTGCTGCAATTACTAATGTAATTAACCCTTTTTTAGAAGCTTTTTTTGACAGCTTTTGAACCATGTTTTTTCCTCTCATAAAAACTTATTTTATCTATCTTAAATGAGTCAGCTTGTTTCAAAAATAATTTAGGTTAACTTATTATACATATAGCAGTTTACAACCAGCATAAGTTACATAGCCTAACTCTCTAAACTTGATAGAACGTGCGTTTGAGCTTTTATTTCTGCTGGATATTGCGGTAAATATACTGTCAGCATTTTGCCTAACAACGCACATTGTTCAATAAAATCAATTGTTTCATTACCCCATAACTTCTCCAGAATTAAACCATCTACAAAGCTCAAAACAAAGGAAGCCAATACCGAATCTTGGATACCAAATAAATCGCCAATCACCTTTTGATAGCGCTGATTATTCCGCTTAAAAATGCTATTTTTTAACATTTCTTTAGAGTCTTTGTGTTGGCAAAAATCAATCCAAATGTAAGTCCATTTAATGAAGTAATCTTCGTTTTTTACTAGATATCTTCCTAATGCTTCCATTGATTCTTGTAGCGTTTGCGCTCCTTGTAGTTCAGCTAATGCTGTACTTAAGTCTTGCTCACAAATCTCCTGCGCCAATTGCTCAAATAGAGCTTGCTTGCTAGGAAAATAGTGGTACAACGTACCAGTAGAAACCCTTAATCCCTCAGCAATTTGGCGCATAGTGATGGAACCATAACCTTTTTCGGCAAATAAATCAAAGCACTTGTCGAGCAGTTCTTTACGGTATTGCTCATGGTCAACAATCTTAGGCATGATTCAACTTATTTATATCGAATGCTCGTTATATATTAATATAGCATCTTTATTGCTGATATATAAAAGCATAGTTGATTGATTTCAATCAAATAGATGAGTGTGGGAGTCATAACTAAACATAAAAAAGTATAAAAAAATATTATATAATAGGATAATCTATGTGTTTTTAATTAAGTACAATGTATGCCTTATCGGAGAAAGTTTTTAACAAGAGCAGGATATACTACCCTTTCTGCGTTATTAACTATGGGGTTTTTACAAAAAGATAAGCAAAAAGAAGAGCCTAGTGCAAAAGAACTAGTACTCAATTATACAGCTAAAAACTACCCACTTCGGGAATTAGCTGCTGCAAAAGGAAAACGTTATGGCGCAGCAATTTCTAGTGATATTTTGCTAAAAGATAAGGATTACGCTAACCTGATTGCTCGTGAATGTTCGATTGTGACACCGAATGGTGAATTAAAATGGAACGCCACTGAACCACAGCAAGGATTATTTACCTTTGAATCAGCAGATGCGATCGCTAATTTTTGCCAAAAGCATAATATAGACATGCATGGGCATACCCTTTTCTGGCACATGGGAAAACCAGACTGGCTTCCTTACCCGCCCACTCTTAAAATGATCGAACGGCATGTTAAGGGAGTCATGGGGCATTATCGCAATAGCAAGGTTTTAAAGTCTTGGGATATTGCCAATGAAATTATCGCTGATAATGAAAATGAAACTGATAACCCTACCTACGGTTTGCGTAAAGGAGTAAAACCAGAATTAATTCGGGATTTGTTTTTAATTGCCGCATCAGTTGATAACAGCAAGGAATTTTACCTAAACGATTTCGGCATTGAAGGCGCTACATGGAAATCAGAACGTTTTTTAAAAATGGTCGAATATCTGAAGAATAGTGGCGTTAAAATTGACGGGGCAGGTATCCAATCGCATCTATGGTTTTCTACTGCATATTCTTTTGACGAGAAAGGATTTAATTCTGTTTTAAAACGGCTTAATGATCTTGAAGTGAAACCAATAATTACAGAATTAGATATTATTATTGATGCTCCACTACCCGATAGTATCGAAAAGCTAGACCAGATGATAGCCGACAGTTACAAGCGATATCTTGACCTATGCTTTGCGGCTAAAGTTGATACTGTAATTACATGGGGGCTTACCGACCGTCATACCTGGATACGTCATCCCGATTGGATGCCAGGAAAAACTTTTAGGGACAATCCAAATCTCTGGAAATTTCTGCGTCCGCTTCCCTTCGATGAAAAGTTTCAACCTAAACCTGCTTACAATGCTATTGCCCAGGCTTTTGAGCAAGCAACTTAGGCTTACTCCACCCAGACGTAAATAGTAGACATCTGGTGAAAATGAATTGTTTTGACATTGCAATGCAACGTCTCTACAAAGGTTTCAGGTAACGCATAATTAATTTCTGGACATATTTAGTGCATTTAACTATTATTTCAAGCGAAGTATCTCGCCAGATACTTCGCTAGTTACTAGCACAAAACTTGAATCAGGCCTGCTCACTAATTAATGGCTCAATCATGCTAGAAACTTAGGAAATTTTGTACTGATAAATATTAGGAATCTATTCTTTTTTTGTTGA
This sequence comes from Nostoc commune NIES-4072, assembly GCF_003113895.1. NCBI lineage: Bacteria > Bacillati > Cyanobacteriota > Cyanophyceae > Nostocales > Nostocaceae > Nostoc > Nostoc commune. The sequence continues at coordinate 5,011,348 of NZ_BDUD01000001.1, forward strand.
CTAGGCATACTCCAAATTTCTCGCAAAAATAATGTGGCTAGAAACCAAGGCTCAAGTAAGTAACGTCTCCAAAGTCTTTTAGGTTCAGACAATAAACGATACAACCATTCCAAGCCCATCTTTCCCATCCAGCGAGGAGGAGTAGGTATTGCTCCTGCTACATAGTCAATACAGGCTCCACTAGTCAAAATAGTATTGGTATGAATATGTTCAAGATTTTCGTAAATCCACTGTTCTTGGCGTGGCATACCCATCCCCACCATCAATACATGAGGTTTGTAAGCATTAATTGCAGCCAGAATAGCAAGATTTTCTTGACTATCTTTATTCATGTCAATATAGCCATGAGCGCAAGCAATTTGTAACCCAGGAAATTTGCGGCACAAAATACTTGCTCCTTTTTCAGCGACTCCCGGCTTTGAACCTAAATAAAATACACGCCAGCCTTTATCAGCCGCTTCCGCCATCAAAGGCCATACCCAGTCAGCATAAGTTACTCTTTGTTCTCGTTTCATAGGAAAACCCAATAGCTTTCCAATAAACAATAAAGGCATACCATCAATATGGGTATATTTTGCCTTGGCATAAAAAGCTTGCATTTTTGGATCATTATGGAAGAGATAAAGACTATGCATATTGTGATTAGCAATAATCCATTTTTTATTCTTCTCAATAGATTCTTCAATCAATAAATTTAACTCTGGGATAGAGAGTGCATCTACTTGAACACCAAGAAGGTTATAAGAAAATCGATTTTTCATGACTTAATTTTTATTTGGTAGGTCTGAATGTTTAATGAACAGGCAATGTAAGTATATTTAAAGATATAAATATACTAATTATTCTTAGTTAAATATATTTGGTTAATAAATAGAGCTAAGAATGACTGACTTTAAGAAGAATTTGCGCGATATTCTGCGCTCTTGCGTTCCAGGAATATTTTTCTCTAATTAAGGTATATGCACTATCTACGAGTGATTGATATTTATCAATATTTGAAGCTGCATCAAGCACTGTATTAGCAACTTCTTCAGTAGAGTATCCTGTTACTAAAAGATGTTCTAAATGGCGAAATTCTTCTAAACCTCGCAAGCCTTCTGGTGTTGATACAACTAACTTTCTGCTTGCGAAATAATCTAATGCTTTATTGCGAGCGCCACCTGCAACTGCTTGTTTGGAGAATGGTAGCAAAGCAATATCTGCATATTTAACATAATTAACAAAAGCCTCTCTTTTAGGTAAAAAACCTAAAAAAGAAATGTTAGAAGGTATTGGTGCTAAAATATCATTATTGTCTCTGCCAATAACAACAAAATGTACTTTTTGCTGATGATTTTCAAGATATTTAGCAACCTCAATAGTCATTAATACAGACATATCATTGCTTGGAAACTGAAATGTCTTAGGAGCAATAAGAACCACTATTTTTGCTGGTCTGAATGCTTGATAGGGGTCTTTATCCAAAAACAATTCAGTATTTAGTAAGTCTTCAGTCACACCATTCCCAATACTATAAATCTGCTGTGGAGTTCTCCCATACCACTGAGAAATTAGTTTAGGGATTGCGTCACCTGCGGCAATAATTGGAATACCAGAGAATATCAAAATTCCCTGAGCAATGTATGTCTTAATACATTGTACAAATTCTTTGAAAGGATTGGCAACTGAAAACAAACGCATCCAGTATTCGTATGCTGAAAATGTATGAAAATCTAATACAAGACAAGGCTTATAGCCTTTTCTAAGTTTCAGCGAAATTAAAGCAGCTAATCCAGGTAATGTTTCTTGAGCATAAATGATATCTGGACAAAATTCATCAATGCACTTTCCTATAGCTTGAATATATGACTTCATATTTCTTGACCCAATTGAAATAGAAGGTGCATATTTAACAGATGAACAGTCTAATCCTATTTGAAAAACATCAAAATATCTCGTCAAATATTGTCCTAGATAAAAAGGTCTAGTAAAAGCACCAAATGGTTGGCTGGAATCAAGTGTTGAGACAATTAGTAAGCGTTTACCCATAATTAGGATTGCTGATTATTCTAATACTTAACAAGTGGTGGGGTTTAAATCCGCAACAAAACAGGCGCAGCAGGATTTGTGTCCTTCGCTGCGGGACACTATGCGTAACTTGTTCGCAGAGGTACGATAGGCTTAAAAACTAGGAACCGTTGGAATTAAATCTTCGTTAAAAAACGTAATTGTGTTAGCGAAGCGGGGTCGCAATAGCGCCTAGTTGTCTATTGCGAATTGGTTTAATAACTTTATCTTTGAGGCGAAATTCGTCAATTCATTGAGTTTAGATGGTAATGAATTATGCAAATATTCTTACAGAAGAACTTGAGTGCAAGTATGAAGCTTATGAGTTAGTTTGGTTAGTATCCTCAGAAAAGGTCGGAGAAGTTGCCAAACTCTTGTAACCAATTATTGCTCTGATATAGGGTAAAAACCAGTAAAATACCCAGAATGACCCAGAGTGTCTGCTACAAAAAATAGTCCAAGATTTCAATGGAAATGCTTTAATTTGTAACACCTTTTTCAAGCGTTCTAGTATAGTTAAGTTGGTATCTACCCAACTATTTCGGATAGAATTTTTAGTACAAGTACCAACATATCCAGGAGCTACCCATATTTGACAACCCAATTTACGCGCTCTGAGGGCATAATCTAAATCTCCTAAAGTGTGAACAAAAGCTGTATCAACATTACCAACCTTTGCGACAACAGTTTTAGGGATTAACACACAATTACCATACATAGCATCGCATTTTTGGATAACCGAACTTGGTTTTAAAAATTCAAACTTATTAGAATACCACTTTTTAGATTTTACTGCTCCTCCATAGGTTGCTCTTCCTGTTATTGGGTCTTTCGTTGAACCAACTACAATTGAGTCTGAATAACCTTGTTCAGTCAAATTTTGATGAATCTGTAATAATCTTTTAACAGCATTTGCTTCCAGAAAGGTGTCATCATTCAACCACAGATAATAATCATATTCATTTTTTATCGCCTCACCAAAGGCGAGATGCATTCCTCGTACCCAGAATAAATTGCCATTACCCTGAAGAATGTGTACGTCTGGATATTCCGCTTTGATAGCTTGTGCAGTGCCATCAGAGCTACCATCATCAGTTAAATAAACATCAAAATTATTTGTTTGTTGATATAAAGCGCGTAGACAGGCAAGAGTTGTATTACGCCTATTGTGGCAGGTCATAACTACAGCTAAATTTACTTGTTTCATCTCATTTCCCTCATCCAATTCTATGAAAATATTCAATGCGAATAGTAATTTTTTTCGATTAAGTTCAAAGTTTAGCCATCTTTTCTATCCAGCCACTCAGGTTAATATCTAAATTAAAGTTTTGTAATTTTTGCTCCATTCTTCTGACTACCAGCATATATCGATGCAAAACTGATACACGAGGCATACTAAGTCTGAGAACTTCTTGACACAACCATCGATATTTATCTGAATTGTTATTAAGTTTTTTCAATTTTTTGATTTGTGCATTCCAATCGTTGTAGAAAAATAAATTGAAATAATGGATCGATGTAATATCATCCCAATGTTTAATTTGTACTTGTTTTGACAAACGGTTATGTAAAGGTAATGGATAACTATAATTAGGAGGAAGATGTTCGACCGTTTCTTCTAATGCACATAAAGTTACAGACAAAACAGACTGCTCAACAAAATAAATACCCTGAGGAGGAGTAATATCCAGCCGCATTACTTTTTCAAAATTCTCTTTCCAAGCTGTAAATATACCTGCACTCCTTCTCACAACAATCAAACCAGAATTCCAATAGGCTCTGATTCTTTTATTACCAATTGGCGTCTCAACAAATACCTCACGCTTTACCCCCAGCACTTCATATAGTTTTTGCCAGTACCATTCTTGCGGGTCTTGTAGTCCTGTAGAACCGATGCCTTGACCATACTCAGGACGCATTCTTACGTTACAATTTACTGGCAACAAAAATTCTTTTGGTTCCCCAAAAAAGCATTTGTCACTGTCTAAAAAAACTAATATTTCCGCATCGATATTTTGTTCGGCATAGGCACAAACTAGAGGTTTATTAGCTAAATAATATTCATGAAATTCTCGATTTATAGGAAGCTGTTGATGAATCACCTGCAATGCTTCAAAGGCTTGCTGGGTTTGCTTTGATATCGGTTCACCTACTCTAGGATGAAAACTATATATAGGTGTATTTTTCAATTCGCCGCAGAACTTACGAATACTTTCTGCAAGCATCAAAGATTGAGCTTCTAAACGTCCTGGTTCTGTACAAATTATAAAAGCTATAGGTATTGACATACTATGAAGTATTTGTTTACTAAGTTAATTACTGAATGAAGATTTATTTGCGCTCATCAATATTTCTTGAAACAAAGCTGAATAACGATGTGCTTGAAGTTCCAGAGTGAATTCTTGTTGCGCTTTTTCACGAGCATAAAATGACAGCTTTTGTAGCCTCTGTTCATCTTCAAGTACCCAGGTAATTCCTTTGGCAAAATCTTCAGCTTCATAAGGTTTAGCCAAATAACCGTTTTGCTGATGATCAACAATATCTTTTAAGCCAGTAGAATTAAATGCCACAACTGGAGTGCCACAACTAAATGATTCAGATGCTGCCTGCCCAAAAGATTCTTGAAGAGACGGTACAAGCATCACATCAGCTGCTGAGTAAACAGTTGCTAAAGATATATCATCATGTAAGTGTCCTAAATAGCGTGTTCTACAGCCTAAATCAGGTGGATTTTCAGGTTGAGACGCACCAAAAACCACTACTTCTACGTTATCCTTCCAACCAGATTTACTCAATTCTTGTAGAGCTGGCTGCAATAAATGAAATCCTTTATTTCTATCACTTGTTGCCTCTATCGCTCCAAAGAGAATCAGCTTCTTATCTTGAGGTAACTTGAGTATTTCTCGTGCAAAATCTTTATTAATAGGTCGATATTTTTGAATATCTAGACCGTGAGGAATTACCTCGATTCGCAAATCTTGGAATAAAGAACTGGAACGAGCGCACTGCGCTAACCAAGAGCTTGGTGAAACTAGAGTTAAATTAAGATTTTTCCAGGCTTTTACTTTGCGTTGCCATGTCCAACGGGATAAATCCCATTCATTCCCACTGTTGAGTTGAGGACAAGCTCCACAGGATACTTTGTAGCGATCGCACTCTCCAGTAACGTGACACCCTCCAGTAAACCCCCACATATCATGGAGAGTCCAAACTAGAGGACGCTTCAGTTTAGGGAATGTTTCTATTTGCATAAAAGCTGCGCTAATCCAATGTAAATTTATTATGTCTGGATTAATCTGAGCAACTTTAGGAATAATTCTATCTGGCAACCATTGAACAAAAAATGGAGTATTTTTCTTTTGACGATAAAGCTTTAACGGTAGACTTTCAAATGTCAACTTTGCTTTAGCAAAGCCTTGAAACAATCTAGTCTTAGGTGCAATTACTGTTTTATCATTACTAGATTTTTCTTGGACTAGCATTTGTGACTGTAGCCCTATATCTTGCAAACCTGTGTGCAAACGATATGCAGCTCTTGCTGCACCTCCATCAATATCATGGGTACTAAGATGTAAAACTTTCATTTTTATTAACTTTGCAATTACTAAAATTATTTCTGACTGCTATAAAAGCTCTCTATATAGCTCTGATGATAATTTCGCTGATAATCAAGAGTCAAAGAGAAGGAAGTTGTAATATACATCAACCAATTCCAACTGGGAGTTAATAATCTTGCTTCAGAAAAATTAATGATGACTATGAGAATTAACATCTGCATTGGCCAATAATCTTCCGGTTTTTTGGCTACATAAATAATTCGAGTCATAGCCATTACAAAGAAGCGGATAAACCCGGCGGCAAAAGTTAAAAAACCTAAGAATCCTAACTCTAATAAGAGTTCTAAAAAGCCGTTGTGAGCATTACTTGCCCATTCATAAGTAGCTCTCAGATTAGATGCAGCATTACTAGTCCAAAATGCAGAATATCCATAACCTAGCCAAGGTCTTTCCAAAATCTTGGATATCACTAGCTCCCAGAGATCAGAGCGTCCATTGAAGGTAAGGTCTTTACCAGAAGTACCAACTAGAGTTTCGGCGTTATTGACAAGCAATATTGAAAAAATAATCAATAGCATTAAAGCAGAAGTAATCATAACAACTTGTAATTTATAATTAGTTTTTTTAAAAAATTTATAAAAAGGTAAAAGTAATATCATTGTTAATAAAATCGTTAAAGATGTTGTTGAACGTGAGAGGATAATTAGACATATAGATATCCCACATAGTGCCCACATCAACCAGCGATATTGATGACTACTAAGAGCAAGGTGCAAAAACACTCCTGCACTCCAAGCCATCATGTATCCTAATTCATTTTTATGACCATAGATTCCGCTCCACATATTTAGCAACTCAGGTGATTTGTGGCTGTAATCTGGTAGTAATGCAGAAAATAGCATAGATAATAATGCGGCTGTACCAAGTGCCCAAGCTATTAACCTCAGTTGTTCCTTTAGGGAATAACGCATTGCTAAATAGATGGCAAGAAAATATATTCGGATTAGACCCCTCATATAAGTAAGACTAGAACTTAAGTCTTCTGACCACAAAAGAGAAAATATAATTATTGCTAGTAAAAGAAACTGTAATGGGCTTCTAGTAGCTACGTACAAAAAACCTTTCCAGTATAAAAGTAGGAAATAAAATAGAATTAAATATGAAACTATATTGAATATAGTATCTAGCTTGTCACCGCCAAGGGTAGATATAGAAACTTCTTGTGCAGGATGTATTGTTAATGCTCCTACAGCAATGAGTAATAAGAAAATAGTTAATATTTTTTCTGTTAACTTTATTTTAATTTCTGACATTTGCTTTGTCTATAAATTTACTAAATCAACCACTATTTTTTTAAGGTTGAGTAATTGATTTTCTTTTTCAACTCTTCTTTAAAAATATCCAATACAGTTGCTCTATAAACTGTTTTCTGGGTAAAATTATCTGCCTCTCTATTCCTCACAATAAACGGTGGATGCTTTAAAGGAAATTCCATTGCTTTCATTGACATATTGATGAACGAAAATTCTTGGTTGGAAGTGAAATGAGTTGCGTCTGCACCAGTACCAATATTAGAAACTAAATTGACATTCGGAATAATACTTAAGCTGCCCTGCATCCAGCAAGCAAACGTCCATTGGTAATCCCAGGTTATACCTGTAGGATTGTTATAAACAGATTGAAATATTCGTCGCCAATAATTTATTGCTTTCGGATCTGCAAGAATGTCATGTAAAATATTTTCTGCTTGCACCTCTTTCCAGAGTTTGATGGTTAAATCATAATGTTGCCAAGCACGTCTCCAACTTGCCCAACCCCAGCAGTGGCTGTAACGAGAAAAATAGTAACTGTAGTTTGTGCGTTTTTGTCCAAATTGAAGATTCTGAGCAGAGATTGTGGCAACTCTGCTATCGCTTCTATATTTTTCTAGCAGTTCTTCACTATATCTGAAAAAACTTGGGTGAGGAATGCAATCATCTTCTAAAATAATTGTCTCTTCAACATTATTAAATACCCAATCTAAACCACTAGATACTCGTTTTGCACAACCTAAGTTAATATCAGAATAATTCTTGATAACTTCACAATTCCAATCAACTCTTTCAATAATTGCTCGAGTTGCTTCACACTTTTCTGCCTCACCTTCGCGATCTGTGCGGGCGCCATCTGCAATTACAAAAAGTTTAGTTGGTTTGGCTTGGCGAATAGCTTGAAAAACTTTCTCTGTTGTTTGTGGTCGCTTGAAAATAATAAAAGTTACTGGTGTTTGCATTTTTGATTAACTTGGCTAATGTCTTGAGAAAGGTAAAAATTAGACAAAAAGAATTAATTTTTATAAAAAAGGAGAAGCGATCGCACCTGAATCTTGAATATTTTTTCTGTTCTCTTATCAAACGCATTGCATAGAAAAGCAGCAGCAGCTTGAGATATTATTGTTGCGATCGCAGCTCCAAAACCTGCATATTTAGGAATAAGTAAGACATTAAGAATGATATTAAGTATGGCCCCAAATAAAGTTTTACCTAAAGAAACGTGATTCAAACCTTCAGCAATAAACCACGGTGATGTTGCAAGACCCATAAATACAAATAAAGAAGTCCAAATATGGATTGCTAGTATTGGCCCTGCTTCCGCATATCCACTTCCAAACATCACCATAATTATCTTGTCGGATAGGAATGTCATTGGCAGAGCAATTGCAATAGATATACACGTAAGGAGGCGAAGTAATTGTCCTATTCGCTGATAATAAAGACTTTCTGATTTTTCTTTAGCAGCATAAATCGAAGGAGCAACTGAAGAAACAATAGCCGCCGGAATAAAATACCAAATTTCCGAGATACGTACAGCAGCAGAATAAATTCCAACCTCATTATTTCCGGTCATTTGACCTAACATTACCTGATCTATTTTCATAAAAATCATGATAGCAAACCCCGAAAAAATCAGAGGTAAGCTCTCTCTTAAAAGAGTTTTGGCAGTAGAAAAACTCCAACGCCATAATAATAATGAAGATACTTTGACTTGATAAACAATCAGCAAACCAATTGCACTCATTGCAAATTCTGCTAATGTTACCCACGCAAAAGCTAACAATGGGGCTTTTGTTAAAATCAATGTTATTTTAATGAGACTATTTAGCAGAAAGGCTATATTCTTAGCAATCACCGTGTATTTCGACTGCACCTGTGATTGAAACCATAGTTCAATAGTATCAGCTGCCCTAAAAACTCCTGCCATTGCTAAAATTGCAACTAGCCATATCTTTAATGTTTCATGCTCACCTAAGAAAAACATCCCACTAATTGCCAATAAAACAGAAGCAATTCCACCCAGTAATTTTAGCCAGAAAGTGGTTCCTAAAATTTCTTCTTTGTTTGATGATTGACGGACAATATGACGAACCACTACATCGTCTAGTCCTAAAGTAAAAATCGGACTAAATAAACTAACAAAGGCTAAGATATAGTTAAATAGACCATATTGTTGTACTCCTAAATAGCGTGCTATCCATACTCCTACAACCAAGCTTGCACCCATACGCAGAATGCGGTCAGCAAACAACCAACCTGTATTGGCAATAATTGCACGCAGACTAGAACTAAATTTAAATTGTGATAAGCTTTGAAACCTAAATTTACTTAGCATTGCCTTTTAATTTAACTTTTATCAATTTTCAGAATGCAAACTTTTACTAGCTTATTAAATTATTGAAAGTAGATTAAGTTAAGCCAGCATTTTATATAATTATTAGTTACTATTTGTTTAATTTGCCAGACATCAATATTTTGATGAAGTAGCTGAATAACAAAATAATGCCCTTGATTTTCCAATACAAAATATGTTCAAACAAAAAAATTATTTTTAAATATGAAATAAAATCCTGAAACTTTGGACATGGGATTGTTTTTAGCTCATTGAGAGATGTAAAAGCCAATAATAAAGGCAAACTTAAATTATTTTTTTTAAGAATGTAATTAAATAAGGAATTGCGTTTCCAAAATCTTTTATATTCATAGTTCTTATCTATATGTAAAAATTTATTATTGTGATACTGATTATTCTGATGTATTCTATACATCACTAAAGGTTTAGACATATAAAACTTTTTAGCCCCTACCAAGGATGCTCCCCATACCAGACAGTCATCAGACCTCACACGCCAATCTTCTATATTCGGAATAGGTAAAATTTTTCTGAGTATTTCTCTACGTATTGATAATGTTGAAGTTATAGAGCCAATCCATTCACCATTGTATAAAGTTCTGATTACTGAATAACCCAAATCTAAATCAACTGCATCAGTTTGAAATATTCCTTCCACTGCCCCAAACTTCTTGTATGCACAAAATATGAAATCACATTCAGTACGTCTACTATAAAACTTTAATGCGTTTTCTAAATATTGAGGTTGATAAATATCATCAGCATCTAAAAAAAATATAATCTCTCCGGTAGCAGCTAAAAAGCCTTCATTAAAGGATGATAATTGTCCTTGATTTGTTTCTTGAAAGATACATTTAACATTGTCTAATTGAGCAAATTTAGCTATAACTTCCACAGAATTATCTGTAGATGCGTCATCAATAATAATAATTTCATCAAATTTAACTGTTTGATTTAAAGCACTATCAATTGCCTCTGAAACAAATTCAGCATAATTGTAGTTATTAATTAAACAAGATGTCCTAATTTTATCCATGTAAAAATACCTCCATTATCAGGAATAAGATAGTATCGCAAGGCGGAAGTCAAAAGTATTATGGAATAAGCTCTTTAGGGGTTTTAAATGGTTGCTCTATTTCCGCCGTGGCGTAATAGGTTGATTTACTTGCAGCAACATTCACTTTTCCAATTTATCCGATTAACGCTCTTTGGAAAATTTTGTTAAGCTGCTAGATACTAAATCTTGTTGGATTTGTTGTTTTTTGTTGTCATAAAAGTAACTATTAGGTTCATTTTTGGTATTCACACCATTGATGACTATCCCTAACACCTTCTGACCTGACTGAGTTAAAAACTCTTTAGCTGAATTCGCACTGTTCAAGTCAACTACTCCAGGACGAACGACTAATAAGATTCCGTCAGTGAGGGTACTTAAAACAGCAGCATCTGCTATCCCTGACAAAGGAGGAGTATCAAAAATTATAAAATCGTAATCTATGCCAAAGTTACTAATTAATGTTGCCATGCGTTGAGAATCTAGCATTGCTACTGGATTAGGAGGCAAAATTCCAGAAGTAAGAACCTCAAGATTAGGCATTACTTCTTGTATTGCTACATCTAAAGAAACTTGACCAGCAATGGCATTACTTAGCCCTGTTACATTTGTTAGTCCCCAGATATGATGCTGCATGGGATTACGCATATCTGCATCTACCAACAAGACTCGCCGCCCTGCCTGAGCCATAGTCACAGCTAAATTTGCAGATACATCAGACTTTCCTTCTTTGGCAACGGAACTTGTGATTACAATGCTTTTTAGCGGTTTATCAGAACAAAGAAACTTTAAGTTTACTTGTAGTACTTGGTATGCATTACCAAGAGGGAAGTAAGGAATATCTCTGCCAATAATTTTGGGAATAGCTCTATCGAGTCCTGCTATAGAAGGATTATCTTTCCCATTTTTACTTTGTGTCGGAATCACTCCTAATACACTGTATTTCATTACTTCTTTGGCTTCTTTGACGCTCTTCACCGAGCGGTCTACTAAGTCTAAACCAAAGGCAACAATGATACCTAAGAAAAGGCCAATTCCTCCTCCACCAACTATAAACAGAATTTTACGAGGCCCTTCTGCTTTATCGGGGATTAAAGCATAGGAAATGACACGAGCATTAGGAATCTTTTGGTTCTGTGCAATATCAATTTCTTGGCGTTTTTTTAAGAGTGTTTCGTAAGTCGTTTGAGCTGCTTGTAGCTTCCGTTCTAGCTCTCGTTGAGTCTGTTCTAGCTTTGGCAAATTATTTGCTCGTTTGATATAGGCCTCTTGCTGTCGTACAAGTGTGGCAATTTGTCTTTCTAGACCGACACGTTCTGCCTGAGCACGAGTAATATCTGCTATTAGGCTTTGGCGCAGTTGTCCAACCTGTAAACTTCCCTCTGTTATCTGTGCTGTACCAGCGAATTGTCCTATGCGTTCTTTTAGCAAGCTCTGAAGAGCTGCGACTTTTTCTTGTAAGTTAGTAATTGTAGGGTGTTCAGGTGAAAAACGTGTACGCTCTAGTGCCAGTTGGCTTTCTGTTTCTTGGAGTTGGGCAAGCACTTTCTGAACTCCAGGTGCTTGAGTTAATTCAGATGCGATTACACCTTGCTTTGAATCTATCTTAGCTTCACTACTTAACTGTTCTAAACGACCTTTGACATCATCTAATTGCGCTAAAGCTTGAGAAATTTGGTTTCCTAATTTGGAAATCGTATCAACTGCTGCGCTTGCTTCTTGTCCTAAGACAACAACTTTATTCTTTTCTTTAAATAGCCGCAGTTTTGATTCGGTTCTTCTGACAATTTCCTCAGCTTTGGGTACTTCCGTTACGAGAACTTCTTTGGCTATCAGGGCTTCATTCTGATTAGCTTTGATATTAAGCTCGATATAACTGTCGATAACTTCGTTGACGATTTTGGCAGCTAGTTCAGGATTGCCACCTTTATAAGAGATTTGTACAACATCAGTACCTTTGATTCCTTCTATCTTTAGTTGTTTTGCCAAGTCAGGAATCGAGAGCAGTTTGCCTTTGCTATCTTTGAGGTTGAGGGAATTAATTGTTTTCTCAATGACTGGATTTGACCCAATAACTCTCACCTGCGTTTCCAGAGGATTGTCGTTGACATTCAAAGCTTCCAAGCGTCCTATGTCTTCTGATAACCCTGTGAGTGAGGAAGAGCGATTGGTCTTAATCATCAAACTTCCTTCTGCCTTGTATGAGGGTTTTAGTGAAAATGCATACAAGCATCCAAGGGTAACAGTTATACCAAAAATACCAACTAGAGGTAGCCAACGCCGTTGAATAACTTCTAAGTATTTCTGAATATTTACTTCTTCAACGTGTGGTAAAGATTCCATCGTCATAATATATGCAAATTTTATAAATAGCTTGATTTACTTACAGGAGATATTTCTTAGTATTTTACCGATACTAGCACTGGAGTCCACTTTGCTATGGTAATATCTGCATTGATTGTCAGCTAATGCCTTTTTATTGAGGTTGTTTAAGAGCTGAAGTAAATTAGTAAACATCTTTAACTAGCAGTAAGTGGCATCCACTTCTGCACAAAAGAGTAAATAGTACATAATTTTGATTGTTTGGAATTACGAATCCACTTTCACTACCATTCAAACTCCTTTCCAGAAATATGCAAATATCAAGTTGATTGATAAACTTAGAGTAAAAACACTAATTGTTGGTTTAACTTAGAGTTGCATTACTACTGATCAAAGTATTTATGAATCATCTAGTAATCAACATCATATTCTGTAAAAACACTGATTTGGATAACTTTACAAAATATTTATACAAATGCTAGTATACTCGCTACCTTTTTGCTGATTCTGAAAAGACAAAAAAATTAATTGCTTAAGGGTAAGCAATTAAATAACTGTGCCAGCCTACAAGCAATGGAACAACTTTATTAGTTATCAGTTACCAGTTTCAATCGAAAGGTTTAAGTCTTCTACCATACGCCTATTAACTGTTTACTCTTAATTGTCCACTGGTTTCAAGTTAGGTTTTTGACAGTGATAAGAGACGCCTAGAAAGACAGGATAGATATTTACCTGAACTGCTGAACAATAATTAGTTTTTGCTTAGAATAATGATTAATCTTGAGAAAGATACGGGACTGACATAATAAAATTGTGTAATTTGAGAATCGAATTTGTAAAGACTCACAGCCAGTTTAATTTGCCCAGACTGCTGCAAAGCTTTTTTGATCTGGCTTTATATGTGGAAATGACAGTATAGTATCGGTTCTTGAGTATATCCCGTATTTTAGGTTTACCCATAAACTTGCCATCGCCTTGCTTGTATTCTGCAATAGACACAAAATACTCCTTCCAAGGTTCATCTAACAATATATGTTGTGTTATCTGTGTAAGTGTATAGTAACACGCGTAAGAGATAAACGACTAGTAACTAACGTTTGCAGAATAAAACCGAACTATATGAAGAAAGATAAACTCCGGTATAATCGTTTTCACTGATGCTTTATACCAAGAACAAAGTTTTACGCTGACTTACTTAATTAATACAGCTAAAAGAATATGAGTTAGTAAAGTTGCAGCAGAAAGCACAGAACAGACGAGGCTCAAATTCCCACATGGTTAGAGCATGGATTGCTCAATTGCCTCCTTTTAGACAAAAGTCTACATCAGACTAAATAAACTTCACTATGTTTTTTATGAAGTTTAGTTAATCAGCTGTATCGATTCACAGCTGGGCTTTTGTATCAACTTAAGGTAAAAACTAGTAAGTGCGGAAGCTTTAAGATACCCTATTGTTAGGGATTTCAGATGATTTCTGCATTTTTGGAGAAGTCGGGAATCTTGTTATTGTAATTATGCTGTATAATAATTAACCACTACGAAACGTAAGTCTTTTCGCTTCGATAGGATAATTACCTGCGATCGCGGATGTTGCTATCTTGCCAAGTATTATCCTTGGTGTTAACGTGACAAATATTACTACTTTTAGTCAAAAATATGTTGCCAAGAGTAATTACGTTGATAATACTGCACCTAATACAGATGTCTGCGTTCTGTATCCCACAAGGGCAATTATCATAGATACCTGCGTCTTTGCCGTCTTAATTTAACTGGAGTTTTAAGAAGCAAGGTAGCTATGCTGTTTTGGTGGAAGTAGAAGGGAAGCACCCTCAGTTGAACTGCTCCGAAGAAAGCTGTTCTTAAGTAGAAGAACCTGGGGAAGTGCTTATTTGATAGCTAGTGTTCTACGTAGCTGACTTAATATGATCGGATTATTTAGTAAAAACTTAGGGCTAATAAATGGGCATTTTAAGTTTAATAAGTTGATATTCAATCAAATCAAAATATAACCTAAATAGTAGCAATCAAAATAAATTGTTAATTTGTGGTTTAATAATTTTAAATTACTACTAGTGTAGAGATTTTGTATTACTCAGTTATTTTTTGTAATAAAATCATTTTCGGGGCAATGTTTAATTTACTCATAAAGTGTATTAGATAAGTAAATCAATAATAATTATGTTCCCCAGATATGCAGATAGCAATAATAAAGCAGTGTAATTGGTTTAAAAGGTATGGTTATGATACTTGAGGTAATTGATTTGTCACTACTGATGATGTTATTATTAGGGAGTGGGTTGATTTTGGGTTTATTATCTCCAAGAATTGACTTGTAATATATCATAGACCAAAATTCATCAGTATTGCCAATTGATTGATTAGCAGTGTGAAATGGCTATGGGTCTGAATATCTAGACTTGATACCAATAAATTGATGAGGTTACAGAGGAGCAAATAACCATGAGCAACTTAACATCTCCACCTACCGAAGTTCAAAAAACGAAGAAAAAAAGTTTAGCCGCAGATAAAAAACCTCGATCTACAGATGATATTGTGCGTAGTTATCTGCAAGAAATCGGGCGTGTAGATTTGTTGACTCGTGAACAAGAGGTTATTTTTGCCGAACAAGTGCAGCAGATGATGATCTTACTAGCTGCTAAAGAAGAATTAGCTGTAAAATTAAATCACGAACCCACACTGCAAGAATGGGCAGATCAGGTGGAGTTAAGTGTTGAAGTGGTAGAGCAACAGCTAAATTTAGGACATCAAGCCAAGCAGAAAATGATTCAGGCTAATCTCCGGTTAGTGGTAGCAGTGGCGAAGAAATACCAGCACCGTAACCTGGAATTTATGGATTTAATTCAAGAAGGTACTTTGGGTTTAGAGCGAGGAGTGGATAAATTTGATCCTGCTCTTGGTTATAAGTTTTCTACCTACGCTTACTGGTGGATTCGTCAAGGAATTACACGAGCGATCGCTCAACAAGGACGAACAATTCGTTTACCTATCCACGTCTTTGAGAAACTGAACAAAATTAAACGGGTGCAACGAGAATTATCTCAACAGTTAGGTCGCGTTCCTACTACTGCTGAAATTGCTAAGGCGTTATCTTTGACACCTAGCCAAGTTCGAGAGTGTTTGTTTTTAGCCCGTCAACCGTTTTCCTTAGAGGCGCGAGTTGGTGAACAACAAGATACAGAATTGCAGGACATACTGGAGGATGATGGCCCTTCTCCCGAAGACTATGCTGTTGAAGAATCTTTGCACCAAGATTTACAAGACTTGTTGGCAAAGCTGTCTCCCCAGCAGCGAGAGATATTAACCTTGCGCTTTGGTCTGACTGATGGATATGAACTTTCTTTAGCACAGATTGGCGATCGCATGGGTATTAGTCGAGAGCGGGTGCGTCAGATAGAACAAAAAGCCCTTAGCCTTCTACGACGGCAAAAAGAACAAGTACGTAGTTATTTAGCAAGCTGAGATTATTTTTTCATAATAATGTAGAGCATTTAAACTCAGGAAGTCACCATTATGACTGTATAAAACTCAGTCATTTTGGGAGAAAATAAACCTAAGTAATTTCTCTCAAAGGTTTGATATGAGTACATCAAAGACAGCGCAACAATTGCAAGCACAATCTGTGACTTCTGAAAACTTTCGGCGTTATGGACAGGTGATTTTTGCGAGTCTTGATGGCAAAGCTTATGATGTGGAAGATGCCCAGTTAAATCTGCATAATGGTATTCCACGGTTTTATATTATGCGGTTGGAGAAAAGAGGGCGAAAATTTCACAAAATTACTCGTCATGTACAATGCACTCAATGTCTGGGTTCTTTGTCAGGGAAAGATTGGTTAATTGCAGTTTGTCCTCCTAATAATGATGTAAATGAACCAGCATTAGAAGAAATTGCCGTTTTCCGCATTCCGGGGAATTGTTTTATCAAGCTACATGAGGGAACTTGGCACGCTGGCCCCTATTTTGACCATGAAGCTGTAGATTTTTATAATTTGGAACTAGCTGATACAAATGTGGTGGATCATTTCACCCATGATTTTCTCAAGAGTCATCAATTAGAGTTTGAGATGGTTTAGACTTCATCACTCAATCCCAAAGAAGGAACCAAAATTCGTCCGTTGTAACCTGCTTGGTTGTATTGTTCAAGGACATGAGTTGCAATACTTTTGCTCTCACCTGATCTAACCAAAGCTACACTTGCTCCCCCAAAGCCTGCACCTGTGAGTCTTGCACCAAACACCCCTTCTGTTTTCTGCAAAATCTCTACCAACCTATCTAGGGCTGGTACTGAAACTTCGTAATCATCTCGCAAGCTGGCGTGGGAAGCGTTCATCAATTCGCCAAATCGCTCAGATGTTACTCCCTGTAATACTTCCAAAACGCGGTTATTTTCTGTAACTACATGACGGGCACGACGCTGTAGTGGTTCAGGTAATGTTTTTGTTACATTAACATCAGTAATATCTCGTAATGCTTTCACACCGAGCGATCGCGCCGCTTCTTCACACTCAGCCCGACGCTGGTTATAACCGCTACCTGCAAGTGTGCGGGGTACGCCGCTATCAATAACCAAAATCTCCGCTTTTTCAGGCAGAGGCATTACCCGGCGTTCTAAAGTCCGAGTATCTAAAAACAAGATATGTTCAGTATCAGCCAAACTAGAAGCCATCTGATCCATGATGCCACATTGCACGCCAGCATATTGAATTTCTGCTTGCTGGGCGAATTGGGCGATTTCAACATCATCAATGGGAAGGTTCAGAAGTTGGCGTAATGCCCGGAGGGTTGCCACTTCCAAAGCTGCGCTGCTAGATAAACCCGAACCCATCGGAACCGATGATTTGACGTATACACAAAGTGATGGTATAGTGTAGCCTGCTTTTTGCAAAAGCTCAATACAGCCAAAAATATAACTGGCAAATCCAGACGGCTGATGATTGATATCTGAAATACTCACTTGCTCGTTAAGATTTTCCGAGTAAAAGTGATGCTGGCGATCGCTACTAAAACCTAGCTCTACTGTCGTACTTTGAGGAATCGCAGTTGGAAGAACGAACCCATCATTATAGTCGGTATGTTCGCCCAGTAAATTTACTCTTCCTGGCGCACTGGCTTGAGTTTCAGGTGGTTTACCGAATATTTGTTGAAAATCCATGATTATTAATTATACAAAGGTACAGGGCGCAATCTTCCTTCTACCTCAACATTAGGGAAATTTTGATCAAAAGTCAGATTTTCCAACTTTCCATCTTTCAAAATTACAAAAGTATCTTCAACCTTTGCCCCAGTTAAACTGGGATTCCAAGCAACAGCAATACCTTCTGCCAAAGCATCAGTAGTGGTTGGATTTGCTACGATTTCTCGCGCTAAATATCCAGTAGTTCCTCCCTGGTGATGTTCACGGATGGCATTAGGGAATCCATGCTGCTCATAAGCCTGAGCTAGCGCATGATAAACTGTGTCCAAAGTGGTTCCGGGTAGGCACAAATTCAAAACTACTGCTTCTATTTCGCGCACATGGGAATGCAATTCTGCCGCTTCGTCTGAGAGCTTACCAAAACAAACAAATCGCGTCAAATTTGCATACAAACCGTAACCTCTAGCGCAAAACACTAGCATCGCTTGCCGTCCAATTTGTTCTGCTGTGGGTGTAGCATGACGGTATAGCGGTAAACGCCTCTCACCCGCTACCAGTGTCAGCGCTGGATGCAAGCCTTTCGCCCATAACGCCTCTGCACCCGCACCCGCTAACTGATATTCTGTCCAAGTTGGCTTGGCAACTTTGAGTACTTCTGTCATTGCCTGACTAGCTTTTTGCCCAACTTGGCGATATCGCTCTAATTCACTTGACATCATTACCCGTTTATGCAATTGCAGAGATGGGGGTAACGGCTGTTCTAAATTGGAGATGGGGCGTTCGCGCTTCGCGTTGTCGCAGACATCGCTAATTACTTTTCCGTTGTCAGTTACATCACGAACAAAAGACTCACGGGCAGCATAATCAGCCCAAGGGTTCACATATACCTTAAAATTGGCAGGCAGTTCTTCATCCTTAAGACGCTGCGCTTCAATTTCATCCGTCAATACCCAAGCATCTTCAGTAGTTACTAATACTTCTGCTACGCCACTCTCAGCAGTAAGCAGTACGATGTTAGAAGCGCCAGCTGTCGCCCAGGCAAACCAGTCTGTACCGCGCAAGCGCACGGCTTGCACTTCGGTTTCACGCAAGATTTGCCTGATTAATTCTAGTTTTTTGGAGACTTCTTCGTTCATACAAAATTAGTAACCACAGATGAATACAGACTAATTATGAGGTTCATCTGTGTTTATATGTGTATGTCTATGGTTTGAGAAAAACGTAACTACGGTATTATATCGAGTTTGGTATTCAATATTTACTTAGAAAAGTTAAAAACCGTCCCCGATTAGAAGGAACGGTTAAGACAATTTATTAGACTTCTTGCATAAGTCGGGAAAAGGGAAAGGGGGAAGGGGAAAAAGTTCTGTATTGTACCCTTCCCCTTTAACCTTTACCCTTTTCCCCTCTTGCAAAAAGCACTTTTGCAAGAGGTCTATTGTTCAAGAAGTGGACAAACAGGAATAAATAGATAGGTTTGTCACGCCGAAATCGGTTCTTCAATATTTACCACCACAGCTTGTAGCTCTTTCGCTTTCTCTTCAGGCAAAGCATCATTGGCAAACATCCCTGCTGCAAGTTCAGTTCCTGCTAGATATTTCAGCCTTTCGCTTGTCCGATATGGTGGAAAAAACTCGGCGTGTAAATGTGCTTCTGGATGCGCTAAACCGTCAGTTGGTGCTTGGAACCAAGCCATCAAGTAAGGAAATGGACGATTCCACAAGCCGTCATACTTGAGAGTGACAGTTTTTAACGCCTTAGCAAGTCCCCAACGTTGTTTTGGGGTAAGTTCGGTAAAACTGCTAACTGGCTGAATTGGCGCAATCCAAACTTCATAGGGGTAACGAGCGCATACCGGGACAAATGCGATCGCATACTCATCTTGATAAATAATCCGTTGATTATCTGCAATTTCCTTCTGAATCAATTCTTGCAGTAAACCCCGCCGATGTTTTTCATAATACTCTTGCTGCATTGACAGCATTCGCGCTGGCACAGGTGGTGTAAAAGGATAAGCGTAAATTTGCCCATGAGGATGGTGCAATGTTACACCTACTTCTACACCTTTATTTTCAAATGGCAGCACGTACTGAATTTGGGGATTTGCTCCTAATACGCGGGTGCGATCGCCCCACACTTCTAAGAGCAAATCAAGGTGTTCCAATTCCAGAGAACTAAGAGAAGCTTGGGCATTTTGAGCAAAAACCACCACTTCACACGCCCCATTAGCAGGCAATGTTTCCACAATACACTTCGGCGGATCGTGTGCCGTTTGAGCCATTGAGGGAAAGCGATTATCAAACACCGCCACATCATACTTACCTGGGGGAAGTTCTGTAGGAAACTCTGGTTTCGTAGTCGGTGCAAGGGGGTTATATTCCGGGGGCGGCATGAAAGTCCGCCCTTGACGGTGAGAAGCGTAAGCAACCCATTCGCCGCGTAAAGGATGCCAGCGCAGGTGGGGATTTGCCTGCACTGGTTCATTACTAGGGCTAGTGGCGATGATATTCTCAGCAATCGGGTATCGACTGTATAAGGTCAGTGGGCGACCATCCGGCTTTAACAGCTTGTGGGAGTACATAATCCTTGTCCTGAAAGGGTCGCAGCGCGAATCGCTTCAATGGGAAATTTAGGTGTGCGATCGGCGTATAATAAACCGTTAGCTTCTTGGAAAGTATCTGTAAATTGGGTGTAGCAAAATCCGCTAAATAGCTCGATATCATTAATCGTTTCGAGCAGAGTAGCGTATTTAATTTCTAGCTCGGAAATATTGGAGCAGCGCTCATATCCCCAAGCTTTATCTGCATCGGGGTTATCAACAGGAGCATAGGCAATACCACCAAATTCAGTCAGCATCACTGGCTGTCCCTGATGCGGAAAGTTATCCAGTGTCAGGATGCGCCCTCCAGGACGCTTCCGGTCAAACAAATCTGATAGCTTCACTTCTGGCCCATAGCGATGACCTAATCGTTGTGGGTGGGTGTCGTAGTCATGAATAGCTAGAATGTCTGTATCCGTACTTTCCCAGCCATCGTTAGCAATCACTGGGCGACCCGGATCGAGAGTTTTAGTTAAGTGATACATTGCCAAAACGTAGTTTCGGTGAGCCGCAGTCTCAACCAGATTCGGAACTCCCCAGGATTCATTAAACGTTACCCAAGCTACGATACAGGGGTGGCTGATATCCCGCCTAATTACCTCAGCCCACTCTCGTGTTGTGCGTTCCACTGCTTTAGGTGTGAAACGATATGCACTGGGCATCTCTTCCCATACTAACAACCCCAGCTTATCTGCCCAATATAAAAATCGCGGGTCTTCAATTTTTTGGTGCTTACGGACTCCGTTAAAACCCATTGCTTTAGTGAGTTCGACATCGCGCCGCAATGCTCCATCGTCTGGTGCTGTCATTAGCGAATCGGGCCAATAGCCTTGATCCAGAACTAAGCGCAAATAATAAGGACGACCATTGAGCATAAAGCGATCGCGCTGTATTCCCACAGTCCGCATTGCTGTATAGGATTTTGCTTCATCCAAGAGTTGATTGTTATGCCAAAGTTCAACGTGGGCATCCATTAGAGTGGGCTTTTCTGGACTCCACAGCAATTCGTTGCGGTAGTCGTCGATACCTGGATCGGAAAGGGAGATGCGACGGCCAATTTCTCCGTTAAATACTTCATAAGTATCGTTGGCCAGCACGTTATTGCCAATGCTCAGTTTTACCTTGATTTGGATACCAGCAGGGGCATCACCTGCGATCGCAGCATAACAGCCAACTTCCCAGCGCTCAAAATCTGGACTCCACCGAATGTGATCGATGTAAGTTTTACCCACCCGCTCAATCCAGACTGTTTGCCAAATACCACTGGTACGAGGATACCAAATACTGTGCGGTTCCAATTGCCAATCTTGCTTTCCTCTAGGCTTGGCAAGGTCACAAGGATCATCCTGCGCCCAGACTGTTACTTTAGTTATGCCAGTGTCATTCAAAACTGCGGTAATATCCAGCGTGAAAGGAGTATGTCCTCCTTCATGCTCTATCATGTATTGACCATTCACCCAAACACGGGCGCGGTAATCTACAGCCCCAAAGTGCAGTAATAATCTGCCGTCACCTTCAGGCGTTTCAAATTCTCGCTCATACCAGCAGTTTGGATGAAAACCTGTATCACCAATACCACTTTTGGTAGATTCGGGAGCGAAGGGAACTTGTATATGATGAGTCCACCCCTGGATATCGCCTGGTTGAACACATCGTCCTTCATCGTCAAAAGCGAACTTCCACTCACCGTTTAAATTTAGCCAGTGCGATCGCTGTAACTGTGGACGTGGATACCCAGCTTCTGGAAAGCTAGAAACCCTTTGATTATCTGTATTAGAGGGCGATTCTGTCTTACGCTTTTGTATATCCAACAATTTCATTAAAACCTCTTAATGTAACTACAATAGAACAAATTTTCTGTGACTTCGGTTTAGACTAAACTAGTCTGTTTTGAGACATTCCAGGAGTTTTTTACTCCTTTATCTGTAATCTATATAACTTTATACCTGTATTTACAGAACGCTATTTATCGCTTAATAGTAAACATAAAATAGATCAAGCGCCCTCGTATGGGAGCTACAAAATTAGGTATAGACTATTGACTCGTGACATTATGGCACACATATTGTAAATATTTGCCAAGTCGGCAGGAAAAAATTAGGTAAGCTGTTCCATTATTTAAATTGCATCTACTGGACGGCAAAACGCCCACCCCACAAGAGTTATGTTGAATTCGATTTTGCAAGTTACTCTATTGCCCCATACGCTGGAATTTTTTTAACTAGTTCTGGGGGTTTAAGTCAAGATCAACTCACAAGTGGCGGGGTGTGTCTTGCACAGTCCCCATCGAAGGAAATTTCCGCTCTGGTTTGGCGCTAAATTTCCGTTACAAAACTTAATTAAGTATTATAAATTATTTTAATTCTTAGATTAAGAAGTTGTAGCTAATTTTCAGCAGTCGTCGGCTGAATCTGCGGCGAAAACTCCCATCTTGGTGGCAAAGGCAACACTTTTTACTTTCAGTAGTTTTATCACCTCTTACTACACTTATAATATCACAATTTGGGCAGTGAACTAGCTTAAGAACCATTGCTGTATTTCTGATTCAGCACCTTACCTCACGACCGGAAAACTCAAGAAAACAATCAAGATAAAGTCTTATCTATAAAGAGATTTGGATAACCTAAGTCTACAAAAACTGATAAGTCAATTCCAGAAATGGTGCGTTATTATCGACGAACAATTGCAAAAACTGCTATTGAGAGTCCGATTTAAATTTGACTTTAACATGAGGAATTGGCGAGGATAAGAAAATGGTTCAAAGTATAGGTAGAGTAAATAAATATACAGATACTGACCTAAACCGATTTGCCGAAGACCTAAATCGAGATGGAATTTGTGTGATTCCCGGTCTTTTTGATAAAGAATTGATTAGCGAATGGGCAAAAGCTTTTGAAAATTTATTCCGAGAGCGTCAAAATCAACCGGGTGGGCTGGCTCCCCGTGAAATTGCTCGTTACTATTTAACGTTGCCTTGGGTTTCTCCCTTTGCTAACGTAGAAGTTTTTGCTAATCCGGTGATTATGGGTGTGCTGGAGCGAGTATTTTTTCAGGAATATGTGATGGTTCAGATGGGGGTTGATCTCCCAGTACAAGGTTCGGATTATCAGGAAATCCATCGGGACTATCGCCCTTTGTTCACCGACCAAATAGTAACGCCACTCTACGCCCTTGCGGTTAACTTCCCACTTGTGGAAGTAACGGCAGAAAACGGGCCATTTCAGATGGCGCGTGGTACGCATATCTTGCCGCGTGAAGAGGGACTAAGGAAAATTGCCACTGGTGAAATTCCGATGGAATCTTTTTATATGCAGCTAGGGGATGCGATGATTCGGACACCTTTGGCGCTGCATCGGGGTTCACCAAATCGGACTAACCAGCCAAGACCGATGGTAGTTATGGGCTATGCTATGCATTGGTTGCACACGCCGAAGGTGGATTTGACTCTCCAACGAGACTATTATGAGAGCCTACCAGAGAATTTAAGGCAGATGATTCGGTGTCAGGTGGTGGAACAGTTGCCGAAGGAGAAGGTTGAAACTTACGTAAATTTTAAGTACTAATAAGCTATTCCACATTTACAGCTATTTTCAGGTAAATAGACCCGTACTCTACGGGCACAATGCTCATTAGTAACTCTTAACTCTGTGTTTTCTGCGCCTCTGTGGTTAAATAAAAGACTTTTAAACCGCACAGATGTAGAGGGCGCAGAGAGAAAAAAAGAAATTCTACTAGTCACCTTGAAAGGGCAAGTCCTAAACTCGTATTTTTGTAGAGGAGTTTGGAATCATTCATACTCAAATTTAGCAATGTCGGACAATTCAAGGGTGCGAACCAGCATAAAGATAGTTGTTTTTACGATCGCACTCCTTCAAAATTTGAGTTAACACGCTATAGCGAGTGCCGAGATGTTAACTTATACCAATCCAGTCTACAAAGGCTATTTTGCCGATCCTTTTGTTTGGGAATTTGAGGGTGTATACTATGCGATCGGCACTGGTGCAGCCGAAGCGGAAGGAACAGTAGACGAAATAGCAAAACTACGTGTCTTCCCTCTATTACGCTCCTTTGATTTCGTGAATTGGGATTTTGTAGATAACGCCCTGTTGCGGCCAGACCCCTCCCTTGGCGATAATTTTTGGGCCCCCGAAGTTGCTTATTGCAATGGCAAGTTTTACCTCTATTACTCTGTAGGACACGAGGATAAAAATCATCAGTTACGTGTTGCCACGAGCGATAATCCTTTGGGGCCATATAAAGATGTTGGCGAACCACTTGTAGACCCAGATTCTTGCTCCTTCGCCATCGACCCCCACGCATTCCGTGATGACGATGGGCAGTGGTATCTATTTTATGCTCGTGATTTTTTAGACACTGAGGGCGGCGTGCGGGCTGGTACTGCCCTTTTTGTAGATCGGCTCCAAGATATGACCAAACTTTGCGGTGTCGGCAAAGTCGTCTTACGGGCACGTTCCGATTGGCAACGATTTTTAGCCAACCGATTGATGTATGGTGAACATTTTGATTGGCATACCTTAGAAGGCCCCTGTGTCCGTAAACATGCAGGCCGATACTATTGCTTTTATAGTGGTGGGCGCTGGGAAACAGAGGACTACGGCGTAGATTATGGTGTTGCAGATAGTGTGATGGGGCCTTACTCTGATGTCGGTAACGAAACGGGGCCACGGGTGTTACGTTCGCTTCCTGATCGTGTCAAAGGGCCTGGACACAATTCAATCGTTGTAGGCCCCGATGGTCAGACTGAGTACATTGTCTACCATGCCTGGGATGTAAACATGGATGCGCGGCGAATGTGCTTGGATAAACTCATTTGGACACCAGATGGCCCATATTGCGAAGGCCCCACCTGGACACCACAAGCGATCGCCTGTAAATCAATTTGATTTCCAAAGATTAATACTAATTCACGAAAACCTTGACACATATAGATTTTTCGTAAGGGCATGGTAATGCTCTTTGGTGTCAACAAAAGCCCTGAAATAGGTTAACTGAAGGCTTGACTCACCCGCCTAGAACTAAAGTTTTTTGGCTTTTAGCTAAAGTCTACTGAAGTAGACTAAAGATTTTTCAGATTATTTAGTCATCTAAAGATGACTTTCGCTATTAGCAAGGAACTCGTTTAATCATGATCAGTTCCTAAGAAAGCTTGGCTAAACCAGCGTGTATTTCCACTAAATCATTTGCTCAAAATTTTTTGACGAGATTGATGATCCTGCAAAGAACTTGATATGTCTGGAAAAGTACGCTATCTCCAATACTCTTATCCTTGCGATAAATATCCATCTTTCTTGAGGTGTGTTTAGAACCCTAAATAAAAAGTAATTTTTTCTTAGATCGGCTTTATCTAACCAAACGATATAAACCATATTATTGAGTAATTGCTCAAAAATTACACTCTAAAGCCGAAAATTTGTACAATTCTAGTTAGTTTAGATGAGCAACAAAAAGTCTAAAGTGTTGATAAATAAGATTTTCAAGTCTTTAATTTTTAATTATTAATGTCCTATTAGTTAAAGGATAAATATAATGGAAGCCTTGCCTAAACTAGTTTGATATCAGAATTATATTAATAATTTTTGAACTAGACATGATCAGATATTTCTGAGCAATAACTAGAAAATATCTTTAGTAGATACTTGAGTAAACTATAGGAATCCGGTTTGATTTCTGAAAATATACGTAGGATGTGTTAGCACAGAGAGTACGGCATCAAACTCGTGTTCATAGTGCGTTACGAACTCCGTTCTAACACACTCTACAATACTTAATTTCGTTCAAAAATCAAATAGTAATCCTATAGATATTTTATAATTTTAATTTAGTTTGTTTTAATCTTTACTTACAAAAGTAAGACTAATGTAAGCCTTTTGGCGTATATCTAATTATGTATTTAGCTAAATTGGACACATGATTAAGTGTGATTAACCTTATAATTTTAATACTTAAGAATAATATAATAATTTTAAATTACTATATTTAGATAGATGAATATGGAAATAAAAAAAGCAAATAATAATATTACTTCTTAACCAAAAAGAGAACTTGTTAGTCCAATATTCTGCAATTTGAGTTAATAATCTATGTCAAGTAATAAAGTGCAACTACAAAACAACGGTGTGAATCATATTGTGTCACCAACGGTAGAAGTAAAATCATCCGAGACAGCGAAATCGCAATCGCTGGGAACATCAAAAAATTTATCCTCATTCAACAAAAACTCTCGGTCAACAAAAGCTTTTACCGATACGCCTGATATAGTTTGCTTATCTCATCTGCGTTGGAATTTTGTATATCAAAGACCACAACACCTTTTAAGTCGTTGCGCTCAAAAAAAGAGAGTCTTCTTTATTGAAGAGCCAATTTTTAGCCGGGAACCATTGGGGCGATTGGACGTTAATGAAGACAAAAGTGGAGTAATAGTTGTTGTTCCATATTTACCAGAAGGTCTAAGTGAAGAAGCAGTAAACGCAGATATAAAAGTACTGCTCGATGGGTTATTTGCAGAATATAATATATCTAAATACATTTGTTGGTACTATACGCCAATGGCGATCGCATGGGCAGGCCATTTAAAACCTGAAGCTGTGATCTACGATTGCATGGATGAATTGTCTGCTTTTAAAGGAGCATCCCCTACTTTAAAGAACTACGAAGCAGAACTATTCCGTCGGGCAAATCTAGTATTTACAGGTGGGCAAAGCCTTTACGAAAGTAAAGTAAACCAGCATCCAAACGTTTATGCATTTCCCAGTAGTGTAGATGTACCCCACTTTAGACAAGGAAGAACCGTTAAAGAAGAACCAGCAGACCAAGCAAATATTCCTCATCCCCGCCTTGGCTTTTATGGTGTAATTGATGAGCGGATGGATATTGAATTACTCGCTGGGATTGCTGAGGCTCGTCCTGATTGGCATTTAGTGATAATTGGGCCAGTAGTGAAAATTGACCCAGCAACTCTGCCACAGCATGAAAATATTCATTATCTCGGTAGTAAAGACTATAAAGACTTGCCTGCATATCTAGGGGATTGGGATTTGGCAATGTTGCCGTTTGCGCGAAACGAGTCAACACGTTTTATTAGCCCAACTAAAACACCAGAGTATTTAGCCGCAGGTAAACCTGTAGTCTCTACTTCGATTCGAGATGTGGTGCGTCCTTATGGAGACTTAAAGCTAGTACGAATTGCAGACACGACTCAAGAGTTTGTCGCCGCAGTAGAACAGGCATTGCAAGAAGATACTCCAGCATCAGGATGGTTGAGTCGGGTAGATGCATTCTTAGAGCAGATTTCTTGGGATCGGACTTGGGGATCGATGATGCAGTTGATAGATTCTGCGTTGGCGCAGCCGCTCTTTAAGAGCTTCGCAACCACACCAAATACCACAACTAATGGTAAAAATGGGAAATCTCCCATCTCAACAGATATCCCAGAAGCACCAAGCATCATTACCAGAGACTTTATATTTGATTATTTAGTTGTTGGTGCAGGCTTCTCTGGTAGCGTTATCGCTGATCGTTTGGCGAGACATTCCGGTAAAAAAGTATTGGTTGTAGACAAGCGCAATCACATCGGTGGTAATGCTTACGACCATTACGACGACCACGGGATTCTCGTACATAAATACGGCCCTCATATCTTTCATACCAGTTCCCGCGAAGTATTTGAATACCTCTCACAGTTCACTGCTTGGCGTTCTTACGAGCATCACGTTCTAGCTAGCGTAGATGGACAACTCGTTCCCATCCCCATTAACCTTGACACCATCAACAAACTCTATGGAATGAACCTCAATTCATTCCAGGCGGAAGAGTTTTTCCAGTCAGTTGCAGAACCGAGAGAACATATCCGTACCTCTGAAGATGTAGTAATTAGTAAAGTTGGTCAAGAACTTTACGAAAAATTCTTCAAAAACTACACTCGCAAACAATGGGGACTCGATCCTTCAGAACTAGACAAAACAGTAATTGCCCGAATTCCTACCCGGACAAACCGCGACAGCCGATATTTCACAGATAGTTACCAAGCAATGCCACTGCATGGCTTTACCCGGATGTTTGAGAATATGTTAAATCATCCGAACATTAAGGTAATGCTCAACACCGATTACCGCGAAATCGAGAAGGCTATACCTTGCCGCGAGATGGTTTACACTGGGCCAGTTGATGAGTTTTTTGATTGTCGCTACGGTAAGCTACCCTATCGCTCATTGGATTTCAAACACGAAACGCATCACACCCCTGTGTTTCAGTCAGCGCCAGTAATTAACTATCCCAACGAACAACTGTATACCCGGATTACCGAATTTAAGTACCTAACCGGACAGGAACACTCCAAAACTAGTATTGTTTACGAGTTTCCCAAAGCAGAGGGCGACCCCTATTATCCAGTGCCACGTCCTGAAAATCAAGAAATTTACAAACAATACAAAGCCTTGGCTGAGTCAACACCAGGTGTGCATTTTGTGGGACGGCTAGCTACATACAAGTATCTCAACATGGATCATTGTGTGGCGCAGGCTTTAGCAACATACAAACAAATAGCAGTTAAGGCTTAAGTTTCTTGATGTTGATTGTGGGCAGGTACTGTCCAAGCTACACTTTTTTAAAGTAGAGACGTGATGGATTGCGTCTCTACAAAAGTCAGGTTGGCAATTTTACGTGACTCGCAGATGATTTAGTGGTTACTAAGTACAGCATTTCATTAATTCGTAGCGAATTAAATTTGGCAATACCCTGCAATGCCAACGCATCGACTGACAATGCCAACGCATCGACTAACAATGCCAACGCATCGCCTGACAATGCCAATGCATCGCCTGACAATGCCAACGCATCGCCTGACAATGCCAATGCATCGACTGACAATGCTAATGCATCGACTGACAATGCCAATGCGTCCCCTTGCATTAAAAACGCTATGATTTTACGCAAAGCTGTACTAAGAAACTGTTGGATCTGAGTATTCCACTAATTGATTTTGAATTCTGTATTTTTCTTCATGCTTTTGTTGTCAACGATCCGCAAATATAGGACTCCTATTTGATTTCTGAACGGATTTTATAGATAAATCCTTGCTGGATATGCATTTAAGTCTCAGTATGTTTTCAAAATTCAAACCGGATTCCTATAGTAGATATTATATCTGCGTTATCAAAATGCGGAAATATTAAAGTAGGACTTACGCAAAACTTACTCGCTCTGAGGCAATTCTTGAATTGTCCCTACCTGAAAAAAGGTTTCGGCTATTGTTTGCGTAAGTTTTGATAAAAGTAATAAAAACTTTGGTTGTGTAAATTATGACTTTTGTCTTTAACTCAAGCCAAGACGTGATAAATAACGTTTTGAGAGAGAATAATTCACAACTCCCCTTGGAAGTGTGGGCTGGTGTAGAGTGTACAGTTAATCGCGTGGGTGATGAGTATTTAGACCAGTTGGAACGCAACGGTCATGCAACGCGCTTAAATGATTTATATTTGTTTGCAGAACTAGGGATAAAAGCTATCCGCTACCCTATATTGTGGGAGAAGATAGCACCTAATGGGCTAGAAAATGCCGATTGGTCTTGGGCTGATGAAAGACTGGGGCGCTTACGCGAACTCGGCATCTATCCGATTGTGGGATTAGTGCATCATGGTAGTGGCCCACGAGATACGAGTTTGGTAGACCCAGAATTTCCAGAGAAACTAGCAGTGTTTGCCCGTGCAGTTGCCGATCGCTATCCTTGGGTTAAATATTACACGCCTGTAAACGAGCCACTGACAACGGCGCGATTCAGTGGAATGTATGGTCACTGGTATCCTCACGGACGGGATGATTTAACTTTCGCCCGTGCTTTGTTAGGAGAGTGTCGCGCAGTAGCCTTAGCAATGAAGGCAATCCGAGAAGTCAACCCTAGCGCTCAACTAGTGCAAACCGAGGATTTAGGTAAGACTTACAGCACACCTAAACTAAAATATCAAGCAGAATTTGAGAACGATCGCCGTTGGTTGAGTCTTGATTTATTGTGCGGTCGAATTAACCCAACTCATTCAATGTGGGGTTACTTAAAGAAGTGTGGTATCAGTGAGGCTGAACTTGAGACATTTTTGCAAAATACCTGTCCTCCTGACATCATTGGGATTAACCATTATTTAACCAGCGAACGCTTTTTGGATGAGCATACAGAAAATTATCCAGCTTGGACGCACGGCGGTAATGGGCATGATAAGTATGCGGATGTAGAGGCGGTGCGAGTTTGTGCTGAGGGATTGGCAGGCCCACGCACATTGTTACTAGAGGCATGGGAACGCTATCATCTGCCCCTTGCTGTTACCGAAGCTCATATTAGCTGCACCCGTGAGGAGCAGCTACGCTGGCTTTATGAGGTGTGGAATGCGGCGAAGGAATTACAATCTGAGGGTGTGGATATCCGCGCTGTAACTGTTTGGGCGCTCCTTGGCAGCTACGATTGGAATAGTTTAGTTACAAAAGCTAACGGCTACTACGAGCCAGGCGTATTTGATTTGCGTTCGCGCAGCGTCTCAAGAGGAGAATTGCCACATCCTCGACCGACAGCGATCGCCAAAATGGTGCAGGATCTAGCAAATGGACATCAACTAAATCATCCGCTACTTGAAACCCCTGGCTGGTGGCATCGACAACAGCGCCTATTATACCCAACAGTCAGTTGTGGTACAAAAAATCCCACAATCTCGAATAATCCAAAATCCAAAATCCAAAATCCAAAATTGATACGTCCCTTGGCGATCGTCGGTGCCAGAGGAACTCTCGGAAAGGCTTTTGCTCGGTTGTGCGAAGTGCGCGGAATTTCTTATCAGCTGCTGACGCGCCAAGAAATGGATATTACCGATCCTGCCTCTGTGGATGCGGCGCTTACTCAGTTGAAGCCGTGGGCGGTTGTGAACGCTGCCGGATACGTGCGGGTAGACGATGCCGAACATGAACCCCATGTTTGCTTACAGGTGAATGCCGAAGGCCCAGCGATTCTAGCTGCTGCTTGCGCTGAACATAACATACCGCTATTAACTTTCTCCTCAGATTTAGTATTTGATGGTGCTGTATCTAATCCTTATGTCGAAACTGATACCGTTGCCCCTCTTAATGTATATGGGTGTAGCAAAGTTTTGGCAGAAAAGCTGGTATTGCAGGCTTATCCTGCATCGTTGGTGATTCGCACCAGTGCATTTTTTGGCCCGTGGGATGAGTATAATTTTGTCACGATCGCTCTGCGTCAGCTTAGTGCTGGTAATAATTTCGTTGCCGCAGAGGATGGAATTGTTTCACCTACTTATGTACCAGATTTAGTTCATGCCAGCCTAGATTTATTAATTGACGGCGAGTCTGGGCTGTGGCATTTGGCGAATAAGAGTGCGATCGCTTGGGCTGATTTCGCGCGGTTAGCGGCTAAACAAGCTGGAGTCAGTGTTACTAATCTAATTTCTGTGCCTACAGAACAACTAGGTTTAACTGCTCCTCGCCCAACTTACAGCGTTCTTGGTAGCAGCCGAGGTGAATTTATGCCATCACTTGACAATGCAATTTCTCGCTACTTGGAAGAAAGAACCTAGTGGTTCATGTCATTAATGGTTTGTAGTAAGCACTAAGGTTTCCCACAAGGATACATTTTTAAATTAAAGAATGGCTCAAAACAAGCAACAGTTAGTATTAGTTAATGACTGTAATCGAATTTCAAAATTTACCTAATGCACAGCAGTCCCAAAAAAGTACACTGCCCCATTTAGGGCTAGTTTGCATCACCTCTGACAAACAAGTGCGCTTTCGGACAATGACACGCACCCGATACTTAAAACTTTCCCTTAGCGATCGCAAAATTGCCCTAAGTGAACTGTATCGGCATAACTTACAGCGCTTGCATGACGCTCTCTCCTTTTGTGAGCAGAATCAAATTCAGCTTTACCGGATGTCTTCTGCTTTATTTCCTCTAAGTGATTTAGAGGATGAAATCGGCGCAAATATATTAGAAACAATGAGCGCTGATTTAGCAACAATCGGTCAACGAGCAAATGCATTGAGCATAAGAATGGTGTTGCATCCAGATCAATATGTAGTGCTGAGTTCTGATTCTCCCGAAGTGGTACAAGCAAGTATCAATAATCTAGCAGGACATGCACGGATATTTGACTTACTAGGCTTACCGCGATCGCCTTGGTCATTGATGAATATTCATGGTGGCAAATCTCAACGTCCTGAACAACTAGTAAAAGTAATTTCTGAGCTACCAGAAAACATCAAAAGCCGCTTGACGCTAGAAAACGATGAATACGCCTATAGTGCAGATGAGATTTTAGCAGTATGTCAGCAAGCTAGCGTACCAATGGTATTTGATGCCCATCACCATATTTGCCACGAAAATTTGGATAGCTACGATCATCCCAGTGTAGCATCCATGTTTTACGCAGCACGAGAAACTTGGACAAATCCAGATTGGCAGTTAGTCCATATTTCTAATGGTGAGCAAGCTTTCAATGACAGAAAACACAGCGACTTGATTACCGATATGCCTAACGTTTACCATCAAGCACCGTGGATCGAAGTCGAAGCCAAACGAAAAGAAGAAGCGATCGCACATTTGCGCTCTTGGTGGCTAATGAAAAATAATTGTACCTAAATACTTTTTCAAGCTAGTAATGAAAAGTTTGTAGTAAGCACTTTAGTGCTTAGAAGATTAGAACTAAAGTCCTTACTATGAACTTAATTACTCATCAATTTCTCTTCTTTGCTTCTTCCTTTGCGTCTTTCTCCCAAGGGGAGACGCTAACGCGTAGCTTGCTTCTCCGTAGGAGTATGTGGTTCGTTCCTTTACTCTTCAAGCTTCCCTTGACAGACTACTACTCACCCTTTCATTCGGTAACTTCTCTTTGAGACTTCAATTGAGCTGCAATTAGGGGAACTTTGGGCGCAAGAAAAAACCCAATTAAGCTGGCAAAAAGAATTGGCGTAAAAGGACTTAAATTAGCCAATTTTGACAGTAGCAAAGTCGTACTTATAGGTGTACGCGTTACAGCTGCATTAATAGCCGCCATTGTACAAATCATCGCAAGGCCCGGATTAAGCCCCGGAATTAAAACTGCTACAGCTTTACCAATACAAGCACCAGTGAAAAACAAAGGGATGATGAATCCACCGCGCCACCCACCTGTTACCGTAATGCTAATGGCAGCCATTTTACCAAGAGCAAGAGTTAAGAGAAAAACAGCAGTAAAGTTAGTAGCGAGGACTGATTCTAACTCTTCATGTCCAAAATAACGGGTTAGGGGTAATAAAACTGCTAAAGTGCCAAGCCCCAACCCTGCTAGTGTTGTGCGTACATAAATGGGGCCAGGAATTCGAGCAAGCAAGTAATCGCAGCCTCGAAAAATGCCCATAAAAATCCATCCCGCCACCGCCCCGATGATGCCGAACATAATAGCGATCGCAAAATCATCAATCTTGTCTAGGTGGTACTGGGGAAAATGCCAAGTCGGCGCAATTCCTAAATGTGTAATTGCTGCAAATACTAAATAACTAGCGCAACTCGAAACAATGGCTGGCATCAAGGCTTCGTAATATTCCACAATATGCTGATGGTGTAAAATCTCCAGGGCAAACATTGCACCGCCAAGAGGTGCGCCAAATAAGGCAGTGAAACCAGCCGCCATCGCTGCTAAACTTATGGTTCTGAGGTCTTCACCCTGGAGTTTTAGGCGATCGGCAACCCAAGTACCAAAAGAACCTGTTACTTGTACCAGTGGTGCTTCAGGGCCAGCACTACCGCCTGCCGATATGCTGATTAGAGAAGCAAGAATCATTGAGGGATTCTTACCAGCATCTAGGCGTCCGCCACGAAAATGGATATTATCAACAATCACAGCGATTTCACCGGGATTTCCTAAAAAATGAATCACCAGCCCAACAACTAAACCGGCTAGTGGCATCACTATGAGGAGGCTAAAACCTTCAACTTTTTGCAACTGGTGAGTTAAAAGTTCTAAAACATTCCAGTACAAGGCAGCAAATAGACCACCAGCAATACCTACAACTACCCAGCAGATCACCCACTGCGAAATCATTAAGGGATTACGTTTTACCAGTCCAAAAAGTTGAGCAAATGTCCAGCGTTGAGTTTGATTGGTAGCGGGAGGCTTTTTTGGTAACACTGCTTATTTCCTATTTGTGAAATGGAGAATACAGAATATTTACGTTTTTTATAGTAAGGGCTATTTAATCATCTTTGGTCTACAAGGGGCCATGTCTCCGACAGGCTATGCCTACGCTTTTTTTACTTATTGCTGTGTGAAATTAAGTCTCCAGATAGTGTGAAGCTGACTAAAAAAGAACTTAAGCTTGGCGTATAAGTTTGGGGAAATAGTGATGAATAAGGAAACAGTTCCTAGTCAAGCTGAAAAGTCTAGTCCAGAAGGCGATCCATCGCAACTAGATCCAGAGGTACTGGACAAAATCAAACACCCTGCGAGAATAGATGATGTTATTCGGGAGCAATCACCAGAAGAACGTAAAAATAACCCAGCTTTAGTACCAGAAATGATCGATGATCCAACTGATGATTAATTGGGTTTGTAAAAGAGTAATCGAAATGCTCTAATTCCCGACTTCTTAGCGAAGACTTCTTAGCGAAGTCGGGAATCTTGTTACTCATAATTAAGTAGAGCGATCTATATAGCTTGCTAATGGCTTATCTGCCTGAATAATAGACCTCTTGCAAAAAAAATTTTGTGGTACGCTAGAGGGTTAAACAAATTGTTAAAAAGTTAACAAGCATTTTGAATATCATAGTTATAAACGCCAGCAATTAAGTGACAACGCTTTTGCATTGCTTTTTCTGCGATCGCGCTATCGCTGGCTGAAAATCAGAAAAATTTTTAATCTACGGTTGACGTGTTCCACAGCAACTCGGCGACGAGCTAAACCACGATTAGACTGCTTATCTTCCTTGCTTAACTTACCTTTTCTCGGCTTCTTTCTTGGTATACGGCTATTGGCATGAAATTTAGCAATTCCTTGGTAGCCGCTATCTTCTAAACTTTCGGTATCAGGATGAAAACGAACTTTGGGGGTTTAAGTCCCTACAGGTATAAAACCTATAGCCTCATGCACAGCGACACTTGCGGGATTAGGTAAAGCGATGCCTACGGCGGGCTAGGCCAACGCAGCAAAAACGTTATAAAATCCTTGGAGTTGCAGCAACCCAAAAAGGGAAGTGTACAAAGCTTTGGCAACCCCTTTTCTGCGATGTTCAACATTTACGTACACGGATGATTCTACAGACCATTGGTAAGCGGCACGAGTCCGGTAGGGAGTAGCATAGGCATAACCAAGAATCTCACCATTAATTTCACAGACTAGCCAAGGCATCTGCTGTTGATAATTCTGGATGCGCTCCTCAAATTCCGCTTTACTGGGAGGCTGTATCTCAAAGGAAATTGAAGTTTCTCGCACAACTGGCGCATAAATTGGGTTCTTGGCAACTTTTGCAATGCATCGCTTTCATTAGCTAGTCTGATTGTAGGCTTC
Source organism: Nostoc commune NIES-4072 (assembly GCF_003113895.1). NCBI lineage: Bacteria > Bacillati > Cyanobacteriota > Cyanophyceae > Nostocales > Nostocaceae > Nostoc > Nostoc commune. The sequence continues at coordinate 5,047,298 of NZ_BDUD01000001.1, forward strand.
ACAGCACATCCCTTTTGGGCTAAAAATTAATCAAGCAAACTCAACATACTCAATAATGGTTCCATCAGGATGCATCGCTCGCATATTAGCTCCAGTGGGAACTTTGTTAGGTTCCGTCAGAATCACTGCACCCTGCTGAATAAGTGCTTCTCGAAAATCATTGAGTGAGTCAACGAGAAATGTTGCATGTGTACTCTTGAATGAAGAGAGTGCTTCTGCTGAACCAGCAATTAAAAGAATAGAACCCACACCTGCGAGTTCCAACTCAGCTTCGGAATATTGAAACCACAACCAACATTTTTCTGTAAAGAGGTTTTCATAGAAAGCGATCGCCTCATCCAAATCTACCGGATTAAGATAGACTCTGGTTAGTACTTTAAGAATTTGCATTGCAAACTGTCTGTTAGGCAGCAAGTGGATTTTATTTTTTTACTTCAGCAACCATAGTTAACAAAGATTGATCAATAATTTATCTTCAATTTTAAAAAGGTCTTCAACTCTTTGTTCACCTAGCTCTAGATAACGTTGTTCGCTGTCAATTAAAATACATTTCATTTCTACTCCTTTAGTCCTATAAAAGTCATCTGTATAGCTATCACCAATATAGATACATGATGAAGCATCAGTATTTGGTACAACTTTGCATAAAACCGTGGCGAATTGAGCATTAAAACTGAAAGGCAAAGGTTGGCACACAGAGAAGTCGGAGTTAAGCAAAAACCGGAGTGGAGGTTTCCGCCAATCTGGATTTTTCAAAAGAGGCTTCATTAGGGACTTCCAAATAAAGGTAAGTTTCCTCTGGGTTTAGGGAGGATCAAACTTTAAGCCAAGCGTATTAAGATAAGCTAAGGGCAAGATGCCCATCCCACAATAGTTTTACTTCCAGGTAATATGCAAGGTTATTTGTCCAACAGCTTATGAACTTATCCTGTGGTTGCCGCTACGCAAACAGTAAGAACGCATCTTTATCATAAAGTCCTGACGATACTGAACCAGTAGCGTATAATATGTATTCAAATATTTGCTCAAGCCGGAGGTATTCCTTTGGTTTATGTTGCCTACGATCCTTGGAGTCCCAAGGCCGAAGCTATTCTAGTGCCCAAGGATTCACCTATTAAAAGTGTGGCTGAACTTAAGGGTAAAAAAGTGGCTTTTGCCAAAGGTTCTAATGCTAACTATCTATTAGTAAAAGCGTTGGAAAAGGCAGGGGTACAGTACAGTGACATTCAACCAATAACTCTCACTCCCGCCGATGCTCGTGCTGCATTTGAGCAAAAAAACGTTGATGCTTGGGCAATTTGGGACCCGTACTTGCACCAATTGTAGATTTCCATCTATGTGATTTAGAAACCCTCACACAGAAAATACTTCCTTTTTTAATAGAAGCAGATAAAGAAAATGAGAAAGTCGTTGTCCATTGCTCTGGTGGAATTGGACGTACTGGACATGTGTTAGCCGCATGGCTAGTTAGTGTCCGAGGATTATCAAATCAAGCTGCAATAAATGCTGTCAAAAAAACAGGTAGAAATCCTTATGAAGCTGCGTTAGCGAAGCTTACCGAAGGTATCGCTGCTGTTTTTAGAGGTAAAAATCCCTTGACAGTTATAAAAGAGCTTAACGCACTTCTGAATGATTGTCGTCTCGCAGTAAATACAACATTTTGATGCTATCATCCTGTTTAATCAGTCTATTGATGAGGTAAATCCTATGGCAATGGTTCTAGATAAAGTAGTTCCTTTTGGGAGGTCAATGGATGAATATATAAAAATATTCAATTTAACAAATGCAGATTTAAATAAAAGAATCATTGGTATTGGGGATGGGCCAGCAAGCTTCAATGCAGAAATGACACGTCAGGGTAAAAGTGTAGTTTCTGTTGATCCACTCTACCAATTTTCTGGCGATGAGATATTACAAAGATTTAATGAAGTGGTAGATAACATCATTAACCAAGTCAAGGCTACATCCAATGATTGGGTATGGAGCTATCACAAATCTCCAGATGATTTGCGACACAATCGAGTGAAGGTTATTCAAGAATTTCTGTCTGATTATGAAACTGGCAAAAAGAGCAACAGGTATGCAGTCGGTGAATTGCCAAAATTGGCTTATGATAATCAAGAGTTTGATCTAGCTCTTTGTTCGCATTTATTATTTTTATATTCAGACCATCTAGATTACAATTTTCACTTAGATTCTATAGGTGAGATGCTGCGTATTGCTAAAGAAGTCCGAATATTTCCCCTGATAACTTTAATGTGGAAGCATTCACAACATTTAGATGAAATTGTCAAATATTACACTTCAAAAGGTTACAAGATAGATATTGAAAAGGTTGAATACGAACTACAGCCTGGGGGAAATAAAATGTTGAAGATAACCAGAGATATTATATAATTCATACTCATAGAAAATTGGTATAACCATTACGGTGGTATCTCATCACCATCCGGTGTATAGGATTATTAGACATATTATTCAGAAAACATTTCAGCTAAGGTATCTAAAACTGCTTTTTGTTCATTAGAATCAATCTGACCTAGCTTTTTGACTAATCGAGTTTTGTCAACTGTACGAATTTGATCTAGAACGATTTGCCCATCCCTGCCCTGAAACTGACAAACAACACGGGTCGGATAAGACTGTCCTTTAGTTGTCATCGGAGCAACAATAACCGTGGCAATATATCTATTCATCTCATCTGGTGAGATTACTACACAGGGTCTTGTCTTTTGAATCTCGCTACCAATCGTTGGGTCGAGGTTAATCAAAAACACATCAAATCGATTGACTACCACTCCCACTCTAGATGCTCCCACTCTGTAGTTACGCCATCATCGAGCAGTGCATCGTCGTGTTGCTTCGCCATTCTTGCAAATGCTTCATCCCACCCCTTACGCGATTTAGAGGCAGCACGGACAATTAGGTGACAATCTTGAATTTCAATTTCCACCTCTTCACCAATACCAGTTTGTTCCAGCAGAAGTTTAGGAATGCGGATACCTTGAGAATTCCCAATTTTAACAATACGGGTTCTAATTGCTGTCCCCATGAGGATACTTATCCTTGACTGTAATTACATTGTGAGTACCAATCAGGTTTTTGTCAAGAACCACTCAATTTTTCAATAATTTTTAATGCGTAGGCGTAGCCAGCCGTAGGCATCGCTCTCAAAATTACCAGATGCGATATCTACGACGCTCTACGTCTACGCACTTTTCTCTTAACTGGGTTTATCAGACTTAAACGGATTCCACAATCTCACCTGTGTAATCCAACGGAAATCATCTGTATTTCTTGTTATCAAAGTTAGTCTATACACTAAAGCAGTGCTGGCAATAATTGCATCACCTAAAGTCATTCGTTTCTCTTGTCGCAGAATTACCGCTTGATGTAACACATCTTGAGAGATTGGTAGAACCTGAGCAACTTGAAAAAACTCCTTAAAATACTGGCGTTGTTCCTCTTTAAGCAGATGATAGCCTAACACTTCCAAATAACTGAGTGCTGATACCGCAGGTGCATATTCAGCAATTAACTCTCTCAATTGGGCGTTTTCTGGTTGAGCAGAATATATAATAATATTGCTATCGAGCAGCACATTTTATCGTCCCGGAAGTGAACGGTCTTGACGAGTTTCTTGCTGCCAAATAACTGGATCAACATCAGTAAAAGCTTGACTTCCAGCAAGTTTTTCTAATATTTCAGCCATTCTTTGTCCCCGTGTTTGTTTATCTATGACTGATTCATTTTCCAGCAATGTAACATGAACTGGGATTTGTTGCTCTCCCAATGTTGGTACATCATCAATCCACTCTAAACGACTTCCTTTCAACCAAGCTCTGAATGTTTTTAGCATTATTTCGCTCTCTAGTTTCTATCTATCTTGGCATGGCTCTTAAAATTACTATATACAATAAGCGATCGCCAGATTCTCTATATTTATGTGCGTCAGGGTAGCCTATCCTAAATATCATTAGCATCTGCGTTTTTATACCGATTATGCTGGCATCATTAGTGATTTGATGCGATCGCGCTCTACTCTAATAATTAAATTGACTGCAACCACCCTAAAAAGTCTCCTGTGCTTGCAACATATTTTTGTATTCCTGCTGCACTCAATTTTTGCTTAATCTCTTTTGTACCAAAGTCTTTAAAATTTCCACTTAACAAAACTTTCTGATCGTCTGAAGATGTTTTTGGAGATGTTTTGGCATGATTAAGAATACAATGCAAAATTAAATTATCTGTTGGATCAGGAATAAATTGTTGATTAAGGCTGTCAATGAGTATAGGTGATTCTAATTTTATTAATTCTACATTATTAGCAGCCCATTCAATAACTTTAAAAAGTCTAATATTAATGTCATTAATTCTCGCATCATTCTTAATTTTTACTTCTTCCAGACCTTTTTGAATTTCTTTAGAGTATTTAGAGTTTATGTCTCCTTGTAGTTTACTTCTCTCTGTATCCAAGTTATCCCGAAAACGGTTGCTATTATTACGTTCATCCTCTAGGACAGAAAGAGATTCCATACAACAAATTGAAGGAGTACTAATTTTTACTAATGACATTTTATCGGAAAATTTAGAATCTACTAAATCCTCGGAGCTTTTATCTTGATTCTTTGCAAAAGCAATGAAAAAATTAGTTTCAATATAGAGCGTAATCACTAAATTTACTACCCTTTACTGTGCTGCATCTGCAAGCTTTTCCACAAAACCTATCTGCGTTAACTCTTGGTATTTAGGTGGATTATTTGTTTTCCAGTTGTCGGCTAAATCTCTTAACCATCCCTCAACTAATGTTTCTAGATAATACTCAAAAATCCTTTTGTTGCTAAATTCGGAATCGTATTCAGACATAATTTCATGAGTTGGGAAGGTATATATAATTTCTAGATTTTTACCATTCCATTTAAAAATATTAATATTTTCACGGGTAGCGGTCATAGCAAAAGGAACTATGATTTGATTATGTTCATACTCGAATTTTAGAATTTCTTCTACTTTTGCGGCAATATCTTCTACAATGTCTCTGGCTCTCACTTTTGAGACTAAAAGTTTTTGTCCACTTTTATCCCAGGCTGTAATGTCGGATACTTCTATTACTTTGCCACTGAGTTCTTCAATTTCCATTTGTCAAATCCTCGTGACATTGACCATTTTAAATAACATATTAATTATAGGTTATGGGCGATCGCTTTGTTTATTGATATTGTGCTACCACTGGTATTGGCTTGCTGTATATGCGTGCAGGCGGTACTTCAAGGTAGCATAGCTTTTAAAACTGATTTTAATCGCTCAAAATCCTTTTCTGAGTCTGGTTCTATGGGAAGAGTTGCATAACCATGTGCAAAATTACCTACACCTACTACCTTTTCTTGATTGAACCTAAATGGTCTGTACTCGTAATAGATAGTAGCTTGAGGAGACAATTTGCCATCATTGTTGAGTGTCATATTTAACTCAACAGTTTGAGTAATACTAGCAATACCAACACACTCAATCTGAATCTCTAATGCTTCTCCTACCGCATCTCGCAAGGTTTTTGCATCCAGGAATCTTCCGAGTTGGATATGCTTCATATCTTCAATATTTAAAATAGGATGATTCTATTTTCGTCTAATTTTTAATTTCAGTGCATTATAGGGTCGAAGATTTTGAACAAGATATAAAGATGCAGGCGAACTTGGGTAGACTACGATCGCACTCAGTGATACTTCACCCATCAAGAACCTCGTCGCCACTCTACTGAGTTTCCTTTTACTCTGATTCAAATTTATGCCATTCGTCTATTGACTTCTGGTAAATCTATTGAGAAGCTAATAGTTAGATTTGCTAATTAATAGAAGTGCATCAAACTTGTGACAATACTGACGGGCAAAATAAATCGATCGCAACCTGCTAGCGAACCAAAACCGTTGATTTTGGAAACTCAGGGACTCACACGCCGTTTTGGGAAGTTCACCGCAGTTAATAACCTGAGCATATCTGTGGAACAAGGCGAAGTATTTGGACTACTTGGCCCCAATGGTGCAGGGAAAAGTACAGTTCTTAAGATGTTGACAACCTTACTACCTATCAGTGCAGGGAAAGCAACCTTAGCTGGCTATGACGTGGCTCGTCAATCTAATCCTGTGAGACGGGCGATCGGCTATGTACCCCAGGCGCTGTCTGCTGATGGTAGTCTCACGGGGTACGAAAATCTCTTAATCTTCGCCAAGCTGTATGGAATACCTACCAAAGGACGCGATCGCCGCATCTATGAAATTCTAGAATACATGGGTTTGCAAGATGCGGCGAAACGCTTGGTACGAAACTACTCTGGTGGGATGATCCGCAAACTGGAAATCGGCATATCAGTTCTACATCAACCCCAAATTTTGTTTCTTGATGAGCCGACTGTCGGGCTAGATCCCATCGCTCGAACTCAAGTATGGCAGCTTGTACTACAACTCTGTGCTGATTACGGCACAACTATATTTTTAACAACCCACTTTTTAGAAGAAGCGGATAGCTTATGTAACCGAGTGGCAATTATGCAGCAAGGTGAAGTCGTTACCACAGGTACACCAAGCGACTTAAAAGCTTCTTTAGATAACCCAAATGCAACTTTGGATGATGTCTTTATTCACTATACAGGCGACCAGTTAACATCAGGAGTGAACTACCGTGACACAGCAAGAACCAGACGTACTGCTCAACGGTTGGGTTAAAGCACCACCCACTGTCCAAGGAAATTTTATCTCTGCAATTAAAGAGCTAGTTACAAAAACCCTGGCGATCGCTGAATTAGAAATCCGTAAACTTCGCCACGATCCCACTGATTTAGTCGTTCGAGCTGTGCAACCAGTATTATGGCTGCTAATTTTTGGGCAAGTTTTCACCCGGACTCGCGCGATTCCAACAGGCAACTTACCCTATTTGGACTTCATTTCTGCTGGTATTTTGGCTCAGAGTATTTTGTTTGTGGCAATTTTTAGTGGTGGGATGACGCTTATCTGGGAGCGAGATTTAGGCATTGTCCATAAATTTTTAGCTAGTCCTACACCCCGTGTAGCGATGGTTTTAGGCAAAGGTTTAGCATGTGGGGTACGGTGTTTATCTCAGGTAATATTCATTTACGGACTGTCATTTTTATTAGGTGTCAAACTAAATCTTTATCCCCTAGCTATTCTCCAAGTACTGCTGCTAGTCATAATGGGGGCAGGAACATTTTGTATTTTTTCATTAATTATTGGCTGTTTGGTGAAAAGCCGAGAAAGGATGACGGGTATTGGACAATTGTTAACCATGCCGTTATTTTTTGCTAGCAATGCCATCTATCCGATCTCGTTGATGCCGAGTTGGTTAAAGTTCATTTCTCATTTAAATCCGTTGACTTATCTGGTTGACGGCTTACGTAGCACGATGCTGCTGAATGGCACTAGCATCTATGGCTTTGGTCTGGATTGTACAATTCTCTTATTCACATTAATAATTTTGGCCATCCTTGGTGGAAAACTTTATCCACGGGTGGCTATGTAACTAGGAGAACAACAAGCCCATGACCTTGGATAAACCTAATCAAGGTGCAACTTCCGAAGAATGTGCCGCTAGAGTAATGGAGACAGTTCCATTAGTGATGCGGTTTATCCGAGCGGATATGCGTGCCCATAGTGCCGCTTTTTTATCTATACCTCAATTGCGATCGCTAGCATTTATCAACCGGAATCCTGGTGCTTCATTATCTGACTTAGCAGAGCATTTAGGTGTCACCTCTGCCACGGCATCAGCAACCATAGAACGCTTGGTACAACGCGACTTCGTGAAACGGATTGCTCATCCTCAAGAGCGGCGGCGGGTGCTGCTCAATTTAACTGAAGATGGAAAACACCATCTTAAGCAATCCCAAGATCAAACTCGCGCTCATATTACCGACTTACTAAAAGGTCTTTCAGAAGACCAAATTTCCAACATTGAAGAAGGCTTAACTCTACTAAAAAATGTCTTCGAGAAAACAGAACTCAAAGCCCCATAACTTTGAGGTTGCACAACACGATCCCTCTTATTTGGCCCGGTAATTTCTGTTGTGGGTGGTGGAATTGGCACAATTTTAGTAGTGATTGCTACAGCTATGATTTGGCCAGGAATTCGTAAGTTAGGAGCTTTGCAAGAGTATAAATAAATTTAAAATGGAAGTATTAGATGATGGAGTTATATCCACTACTAAGTCTTCCATACATAATAAAAACCCCACCCTATGCAAAAGCTACAAAATTATAATTGTTATCTCTTGCTAGAATGGGATTTTTGTTTAGTAAAAGTTGCATATCGCTTAATTAAGAGGTAGACAAACCCAGAGTTTTAGGATTATGTCTAACTTAAATTTACCAGTTGCCATACTAAGCAGTTGGGCTACCACCAATATTTGGTATATTGCCTCCGGTTGGAATACCATACTTAGAGGGGTCGAAGCTATTAGCCGTTGGAATACCATACTTAGAAGGGTCGAAGCTATCAGCTGTTGGGATGCCAGAGCTACCTAAACTAAAGCTGCCTTCTTTGGGAATTCCATACTTATCAAAATCGAAGCTATTAGCCGTTGGGATGCCATACTTAGCAGAATCGAAGCTGCCTTCTTTGGGAATTCCATACTTAGCAGAATCGAAGCTGCCTTCTTTAGGAATTCCATACTTATCAAAATCGAAGCTGTCAGCCGTTGGGATGCCAAAAGCGCCTCCGGCTGCGAAAGGATCGCTGGGATTGCTAGCCTGACTACCACCATTAACGGGATTACCAAAAACAGAATTTGTATCAGATGCCATTAGAGTTAATTCTCCTATTAGGATATAAATCTTGCTTCATTAATAAATGTCAAAAATGCAAAACTAAGCTTCATCAGTAGCTTTTTTATTGCTTTTTTAATTGCTAATATTGAGCTTCCCGAACTGAATTACAGAGTGTTTTTATGAAATTTACCGAGTAAAAAAACCTGCAATTCACGCTGGTTATGTCAATTAATATAAATAAATTAACTTATTTATACAATGAAAAATCTTTAGATGCTTGTGCCAAATCTTTAGATACTTTTAGTATTGAAATTTGCAGGGTAAGATCATTGAAATTGATATAAATCAGACTTGACAAATGAGCATCATGAGTAAAAAGACAGCAATGCGTGTTTTAAAAATTTCAATGAGCAGATTATTCCTATAGGAATCCGGTTTGATTTCTGAAAATATACGTAGGATGTGTTAGCACAGAGAGTACGGCATAAAACTCGTGTTCATAGTGCGTTACGAACTCCGTTCTAACACACTCTACAATACTTAATTTCGTTCAAAAATCAAATAGTAATCCTATATAGCAATCAGATTTGATTGCGTGAAAAAATTTAAGTATATGTAGGGTGCGTTAGGAGGGAGTCCGTAACGCACCAAAGTCTTTGGACTGTAGATTTATCTTTAATTTTTAATTTTTTGACGATGGTTAGCAGCTTGTAATAACAGAGATTCGGCAAATGCGATCGCGTCAGTTGCAGATTTACCACCAGCTAACTGTGCTAGTTCTTCCCGGCGAGTATTTAAATTCTCCAAGGTAGTAACTCTGACGACAGTACGCTGTTCGGCGTTGTCATTGTTGGCTTTTTTACCTTTGCCTTGATTGATAGTTTGCTTATCGACGCGGAAATGGCGATCGGCCATTGCTGCGACTAAAGGCTGGTGAGTAACACATAATACTTGGTTGCGTTGACTTAGCTGGTGTAATTTTTCAGCGATCGCTTGGGCGACTCTTCCCGAAACCCCAACATCAATTTCATCAAAAACCATTGTTCCAGCCGCATCAACCTGAGAAAAACAAGCTTTCAACGCCAGTAAAAAGCGGCTCATTTCCCCGCCAGAGGCAACTTCCGTTAAAGGTTGCAGGGGTTCTCCAGGGTTGGAACTAAACATAAAGGTAATTTTATCTGCTCCCATAGCAGTTGGGAAAGCTGGTAATATTTCAACCAAAAATTTCACTTTTTCCATCGCTAGAGGCTTGAGTTCAGCTATCAAACGTGATTCTAAATTAGCAGCCGCCTTACCCCGTAGTTGAGTTAACTGATTACTTGCTTGGGTGAGTTTTTCAAAACACACCTTTTCTTGCTGTTCTAAGTTTTCGAGAGATTGTTCGCTGTCATTAAGTTGGGCTAATTCCCCTTGGATACGTTCGTAATAAGCGATCGCTTCTGTAAGTGTCGGCCCATACTTGCGGCAAATTTGCTTTAATTCCTGAATTCGTTCTTCCACCTCTTCCAATCGGTGTGGATCGGCTTCCAATCCATCCCCATAGGCATTAATCTGCCTTCCCACTTCCATTACCGCAGCTTGCGCGTCCCTCACTAATTCCAATAAGGGTTGCAATTGCGTATCATATTCCACCATGTCATTTAATATCGCCTCACTGTCTCCCAATAAATCACCTGCGGCGGGAGTTTCATTATCGTTTTGATACAAAGCTTGATAAACCTTGTAACTCATTTGTTGCAAATCAACCACATGATTTAGGCGTTCCCGTTCTTGTCCCAACTGTTCCAATTCATCAGGTTCGCACAGATTGGCTGCTCCTAGTTCTTGCACTTGATAAGTGAGCAAGTCGAGTTGTTGTAAGCGTTCTCGTTCTGATGTCCGGCGTTTTTCTAGTGCTAAATTCGCCTGTTGGTAAGCACTGAAACTCGTGGCGACTTTATGACGCTGCTGCATCAGAGAGTCACCGCCATATAAATCCAACCAATCGCGGACTTGAGCAGATTGTCCCACTTGTACAGTTTGACCTTGGGCGGTGATTTCCACCAAGCGATCGCGCATTCCTCCCATAATCTGCCGATTGACCAACACCCCATTCACCCGCGATCGACTGCGGATATTACTAGCAGTAGCTGTGATTTCTCGGCTAATGACTACGGAATTTTCATCAAGTAAATCTATTTCTTGTTCAGTTAACCAAGCGGCTAGGGGGGCGTTTGAGGTGAAAGTCGCTTCTACCATCGCCCGACTTGTCCCCGTGCGAATGACTCTACTAGAGACTTTACCGCCCAAAGCGGCATCAATGGCATCTAAGATAATCGATTTTCCAGCGCCGGTTTCACCTGTTAACACATTTAGTCCCGCGCCAAATTCCAATTCCAGTTGGTCAATTAGGGCAAAGTTTTCAATTCGCAGGCAAAGCAACATCAAGCCAAATTCTCCATGAGGGCAGATGCCGGATACTTCTAACTTACAGGATAATAGGTTTCATCTTTGAGCAACTAGCAATACCTAATACTATTGAACTAGTGTGCCCGTTTAAGTGTAGCAGACTAGTGGGGAGTGGGGGATGAGGGAGATGAGGAAGAAATAATTAATGCCCAATGCCCAATGCCCCATTGCCAATTCCCAATTTCTAAACATATTGTTACAATACTTAATGTGATCGTTCTGACTGGTGGCCATTCTTCATGATTGTTAAGACACTTCCCCCTAGTTCCCGACCGATTCAGGAGAACAGTAGCAACGGCACAAATAGCCGAGGCGAACTGGACGTAATTGATATAGTGCCAGAAGATGGTACGCCAAGCTTAGTTGTGCGATCGCCAAGACTTTTAGCAGCCCAGCAGTTGAGGACAACAGCCCAACCTGAGATGCTTTACGATCCTGTGGTTATAGCGGCGCATTACCAAAACAGACCCCTACAAGTTGTACGGCGGATTTTCGCCGTGTTGGGGCCGGCTCTATCCTTTGCTTTTGGGTTGTGGTCGGATAGTAAACGGGGAATTATCGTCAAAAATGATCGCCGCCGAGCCGCTCAATTACGAGTATTGTTGACTAAACTGGGGCCTGCTTACATCAAAATTGGACAAGCTTTATCCACCAGACCGGATCTAGTTCCTCCGGTATACCTAGAAGAATTAACTAAACTACAAGACCAATTACCACCTTTCCCCAACGAACTTGCTTACCAGTTTATTAAAGAAGAACTAGGCGCACCTCCAGAAGAGGTTTACGCCGAACTCTCGCCCCAGCCAATTGCTGCGGCTTCATTGGGGCAAGTGTATAAAGGTAAGCTCAAAACTGGTGAAGAAGTTGCTGTTAAAGTTCAACGCCCCGACTTAAGAGAGGGGATTACTATTGACTTGTATATCTTGCGTAACCTTGCTGCTTGGGTGCAGAAAAGAGTCAAACGGGTAAGAAGTGATTTAGTTGGGATTCTCGATGAATTAGGCGATCGCATTTTTGAAGAGATGGATTACATCCATGAAGGCGAAAATGCCGAGCGATTTTTCGAGTTATACGGTCATATAAAAGACGTATATGTACCGAAAATTTACTGGGAATATACCAATCGTCGCGTCTTGACGATGGAGTGGATTAACGGTACTAAATTAACCCAGACAGAAGAAATTAGCGCCCAAGGTATAGATGCTCGTTATCTAATTGAAGTGGGTGTGCAGTGTTCCCTGCGCCAGTTGCTAGAACATGGATTTTTCCATGCAGATCCCCACCCTGGTAATTTATTAGCAACAACCGATGGTAAGTTAGCTTATCTCGACTTTGGCATGATGAGCGAGATTAAGCCACCACAGCGTTATGGTTTAATTGAAGCGATCGTCCACGTTGTCAACCGCGACTTTGAAGGATTAGCAAAAGATTACGTTAAATTAGATTTCTTATCACCAGAAACCGATTTAACACCAATTATCCCAGCTTTTGCTAGAGTCTTTGCGGATGCCCAAGGAGCCAGCGTTGCCGAACTTAACATTAAAAGCATCACCGATGAACTATCGGCTTTGATGTATGAGTATCCTTTCCGTGTACCGCCCTACTACGCCTTAATTATTCGCTCTCTAGTGACGCTCGAAGGTATTGCAATATATATAGATCCCACCTTTAAAGTTCTCAGCGAAGCTTATCCCTACGTTTCTAAACGGCTGTTAACCGATCCAGCACCGCAATTAAGAGCATCATTGCAAGATTTGCTATTTAAAGATGGCAGATTTCGTTGGAACCGCTTAGAAAACTTGTTAAAGAATGCGCGTAATAGTCAAGACTACGACTTTAATTTGGTGCTGAATCAGGGGATAGAATTTCTAGCATCTGAACGCGGTGCTTTTATTCGTGACAAGCTAGTAGATGAATCTGTTAACGGACTCGATGCTTTAGGTAAAAATGTTTTGCATAACTTCACCTATTTGCTGCGGGAACGTGTAGGGTTGACAGCAGTTAATGAAACTCCGGCGGCGACAGTTGAGCAACAACAAACCTTGGAGCATATCAAACGTATATTAGGTATTCTCCGAGAAACACGAGGCTTTGATCCAATAGAACTTGCGCCCAAAATTGCCCAGTTATTGGTAAATTCAGATGTACAGCGTTTGGGTCAACAAATTGCCAACCGCTTTACGCAAAAGGCTGTAGCCAGGTTAATTCGGCAATTATTGGCATCTTAGCAAAAGTTATGAGTTAAAAACTTTCTTTAACTCATAAATCATTCACTCTAGCAACTATATAACCCAACTCTTCCAGCTTTTCTAAAACCTTAGTTGCACTTTGGGTAACACTTTCTTGGTTCGTTTTGCATTCGACTTCCGGGCGGAGTGGTATTTCATAAGGATCATCAATACCAGTGAAGTGCTTAATCTCCCCGGATCTTGCTTTTTTATATAACCCTTTTACGTCTCGTTGTTCACAAACTTCTAATGATGCATTGACGTAAACTTCAATGAAAGATGGAATACTTTGGCGCACTTGTTCCCGAATTTCACGGTATGGTGAAATAGCCGAAACCAATACAATTACATTATTTCTGCTAAGAAGATGAGCTACAAAGCCAATACGCCGAATATTCTCTTCTCGATCTTCTTTACTGAAACCCAATCCTTTGCAGATGTTTTGACGTACCGCATCGCCATCTAGAACTTCAACTCTGTATCCCTGTATCCGCAGTTCCTTCTCCACGAATTTACAGATAGTAGTTTTACCTGCACCACTTAGACCAGTGAACCATACTGTCACGCCATATTCTTGTTGTCTCATCTTACCTGGTTGTATATTTGAGAACTTAAGTTAAAAATGAGATTGTATGATTAATTTGATTATCAGACGTCTGACTACTGCACTATCTACATTCCCTACTATTACCAATTTGCTAGAGTTAATATTACCTCTGACAGGATTAACAATTTTATTATTATTTATAGGATTTCAATCAGAGTTTCTCAAGTTACATATCTTAGAAAAATCTTGGCAAGAAATTGTAAAAATTATTGTGTTTTCCTTTTTTATACCAGGTTTAAGTGAAGAGATAGTTTTTCGCGTTTTGTTTTTGCCTCACCCTACTGAAAACCCCTCACTCAAGACACAAATTATATGGATAATTATCACTTTAGTCGCCTTCATCATATATCACCCATTTCAGGGACTAACCTGGAATCCTGGTGGCTATGAAGTTTTTATAAATCCAAATTTTTTAATTCTGGCAGCTTTGTTAGGAGTTATCTGTACGATCGCTTACTTAATATCTGGCTCTATTTGACTTTCAGTTATCATTCACTGGCTGGCTGTTGTCATTTGGATAGTTTTATTAGACGGATTTGCTAAGTTTAACCCACATTTTGCACTTCATTTTGTATTTAACTTTCTTCTTGGGGATAACCATTTTTCTCACGTTTGAGGCTTTCTTCCAAGGCTTGAATTTGTTCACGACGAGCTTCCAATTCTAAAGAACGCCGCGCTAAGTCTTGGTTTTGCAATGTCAGGGATTGTCGCCAATGTTCTGCTCGTTCGGCTTCGTGCTGCAAAAATTCCGGAGTAATGCCTATGGTGAGGTAGCTTTGTACCAGATGGAGTACCCAGTTGGTGGCATCTTCTAGCCTTTCAATGTCGCCTGTAGAGGAAAGTTCTACTAAAACAAGCAAGTTTTCACTGATAACTTTTCCCTTCCCTAGCAGAATGAAAGCCTCTTCTGGAATTATCGCCCACAAGTTATCAGCTTCTTGACGCGCTAACAAGCGTAACTGGTGCTGGTCTAAAAAATCGTTTTTACGCACCTGGGCTAGATATAGCATGAGGGTCGCTTTGCTCCAATTAAAAATTAAAAATTAAAAATTAAAAAATTTTAATAAAATAATAATTCCCAGAATTGAGATTTGGATCTTGTTAATTGGTAACGGGTAATTGGGAATTATTGACACTCCTATTACCCATTACAGTTATCTTAAGCCACGTGGGCGATCGCTACGACAACCCCTTCAGACGCTCGCGCAAAATTTCAGCTTGCTTCTGTGCTTCTGCTAAGGCATCCCGCGCCCCCTGTACCACATCAGCTCTAGCTCTATCTACGAAACTAGGATTGTTTAATCTGGTACTCAGGGATTGAACTTCTGCTTCAGCTTTACTCAAGCTTTTTTCTAGCTTGGCACGCACAACTTCAATATCTACCACACCGCTTAGAGGAATTAGCACCTGTATTGTACCAATTACACCTGCGTAGACGCTTTGCGGCTTGCCGTCAGGCATCGCATTTTCTGGTTCTTGTGGTTGCTCTAATTCTGTCTGCGGGAAAAATCGGTTCCATAACTTTTGTCTAGCTTGAGCAGTTAGTAAATTTTGGCTAACGAACCAAGCTGTGTAACTAAAACCAACTAATTCAAAGAAAGTCCCGACGATGGGAATGTCATCAATGGCATTTCCCGCAGCTAAACCCACTCTACCAAAGACAATAGCCACAATAATTAAGCCAATTGTCTTCAAACCCCTTTGAGGTTTTTTTGCAGCAACAGTTTGGTTTTCTTGCTTGTCGGTAATAGTTAAAGTCTCAACCTTCGCCAAATCTTTAATGTAATCTTGTCCAGCAGTGAGAATTTCCCGCTCTTTCTGGCTTTCAGTTTGCAAATTCGCTGTCACTTTTACCCCTGGCTTAATATCTGCTTCCGCCCGCAAATTCCGAATTGTGCGGATAGTAGCAATCAGCAATTCAAACTGTTCTTCTAAACCTGAATCAATTAAGTTTGCATCTACCTGGGGATAGATTTGTAATGGTAAAGTTTGCGGGGAATCTGTTGATTGTTGGGTGAGAGTCTGCCAAATTTCTTCGGTAATATGAGGCATGAAGGGATGAAGCAGTTTCATAATCCCTTCTAGTATGTAGCCGAGGGTTTGCTGTGCTACCCGCCGCGATACTGGATCGGCATCTGCTTGCAATCTAGATTTCACTAGTTCAATATATTGATCGCAGAAATCACCCCAGATGAATTCGTACAATCCCTTAGCTGCTTCCCCTAAACCATAATTATCGATGTAATTGGTGGTTTGTTTGATAACTTGATGATACCGCGAGATGATCCAGCGATCGCTCAATTCGGTAGCTACTGGATTTCCCAATTGTTGCGGCGTTTGTCCATCCAAATTCATCATCACAAACCGGGCTGCATTCCACAACTTATTTGCAAAGTTGCGCGATGCCTCAACCGATGCTGATTCATCCTTTTTGCGATCGTATTCTAAGCGGATATCTTGACCAGCACCAGCCACTTCTCTAATTAGGGTATATCGCAGGGCATCAGTACCATATTTGTCAATTAATAACAATGGGTCAATGCCATTACCTTTGGTCTTTGACATCTTCTGACCTTTTTCATCCAGCACTAAGCCATGAATGTAAACTGTTTGAAAAGGCATTTGCTGCGTAAAATGCCCAGCCATCATGGTCATTCTGGCTACCCAGAAAAAGATGATGTCAAAGCCTGTTACCAAAGTAGTAGTCGGGTAGTAAGTTGCTAAATCCTGAGTTTGTTCCGGCCAGCCCAAAGTCGAAAACGGCCACAGTCCAGAAGAAAACCAAGTATCCAGCACATCTGGATCTTGTTCTAACTTGACATTTTCGCCAAATTGTGATTTAGCTTTCTCCCAAGCTTCGGTTTCCGACTTTGCTACTATAAAGGGCGTATTATCGGTAATTTGTCCATCCGTTTCACTGATAGCGTACCAAGCTGGAATTTGGTGTCCCCACCATAATTGGCGAGAGATACACCAATCAGTGAGTTTTACTAGCCAATCACGATAGACCTTTGTCCAGCGTTGGGGGACAAACTCTGGAGAAGTTTGCTGGTCAAGGAATTCGAGAGTGTTGTCAGCGAGGGGGCGAATTTTGACGAACCACTGAGTTGAGAGGAGGGGTTCAATAGGTACTTTACCGCGATCGCTGTAGGGAACGGTATGCTTATAATCTTCGATCTTCACCAAAAAGCCATCTGCTTCGAGGCGAGAAACCACATTCTTTCTCGCAACAAAGCGGTCTTGTCCTTGAAACTCCCCAGCATTGGCGTTGAGAGTGCCGTCTTTGTTCATAATGTTGATAAACGGCAGATTGTGACGCTTACCCATGTCAAAATCGTTCGGGTCATGGGCAGGAGTTATCTTTACGCAACCCGTGCCGAAAGTGGGGTCAACATATTCATCGCCAATGATCGGAATTTCTCGGTGTAGAATTGGCAGAGTTACAGTTTTACCGATGAGATGTTTGTAGCGATCGTCATTGGGATTAACTGCTACAGCCGTATCACCCAGCATCGTTTCTGGTCGAGTTGTCGCCACCTCTACAAAACCGGAACCATCGGTGAGGGGATAGCGGAAGTGCCAGAGATTTCCATTCACCTCTTGATTCTCTACTTCCACATCAGACACAGCCGACCCAGAAGCTGGACACCAATTAACTAAATATTCACCACGATAAATTAAACCTTCCTCGTAAAGGCGAGTAAATGCCTCCACAACAGCTTTAGATAAACCCTCATCCAAGGTAAACCTTTCCCGTGACCAGTCCACCGAGACACCCAAGCGTCGTAGCTGATTAAGAATCGTTCCCTCAGACTCCGCCTTCCATTGCCAAGCGCGTTCTAGGAATTTTTCGCGCCCCAATTCGTAGCGAGTCTTACCCTCTTTTTTGAGTTGCTTTTCCAGCATAGTATGCACCGCGATGCTGGCGTGGTCAGTTCCGGGTAGCCACAGGGTATTACGTCCCTGCATCCGGTGGTAGCGCACGAGGGTATCAATTAAGGCACTTTCAAAAGCGTGACCCATGTGCAAACTGCCAGTGACATTTGGGGGGGGAATGACGATGCAGTAGGGTTCGCCGCCTTGGTTGGGGTCAGCTTTGTAAACTTGGTTGTCTTCCCAGAATTTTTGCCACTTGGCTTCAGTGGAAAAGGGGTCGTAGAGACTGGGGAGATTGGGAATGGTTGCGGTCATGCGGGAAAACTAAGGAAGGACTTTAATAAATTTTGCCATAGGGTTGGAGAGGGATTGATGGAAACGAACCGCCAAGACGCCAAGGACGCCAAGAGAAGAGAGCCAAGTGAGGAGGTGGATAGACTAGTTTATGCTGTGATTGGGGCGGCGATTGAGGTACATAAGGTGTTGGGGCCAGGGTTTTTGGAGGAGGTGTATAAGGAGGCGTTAATTATAGAATTTTTCAGGTGCGGGATACCTCATGTGGTTGAGAAGTCGGTAACAGTAAATTACAAAGGACATGAAGTAGGCAAGGGTAGATTAGACTTTCTGGTTGCAAATTGTCTAATTGTGGAATTAAAAGCTGTTCAAAATTTAGCCCCAATCCACGAAGCTCAAGTCCTGTCCTACCTTAAAATGACTAATTACCCCTTAGCCCTTCTCATCAACTTTAACGTCCCCCTCCTCAAAGACGGCATCAAACGTATCATCCTCTATTCTTAATCTTCCCTTGGCGCACTTGGCGTCTTGGCGGTTCGTTCTCCAAATCCATGAAACACCAAACAACCTCCCCTTGGACATTCATCCCCACCCTATATTTCACCTCCGGCATACCTTACATCATCATCAACACAGTTTCCGTAATCTTTTACAAAAAACTCGGATAGGTATCGAAGCAACTTTACAATCTATTCAATCTGCAATTCACAATGCGGTTGAGGCAGCAATAATTACCAATTCTGTGAATATTGACGCGATATGTTTGGGTTTAGCAGGTGTAGGTCGTGCAACAGATATCGAAGTAGTGAAAGGTTTAGTTAAAGAGCTACAGAATAACAAATTGCCTATTATTTGGGCATTACAACCAGCGAATATTGTAATTTGTAACGATGCTTTGATTGCTTTAGTTGGTGGAATTGGTCAGCCTGTAGGAATCGTGGTTGCAGCCGGTACTGGTTCGATAGTTTTCGGCCGAAATCATGAAGGACACACTAAGCGAGTCGGCGGCTGGGGGTATATTTTAGGAGATGAAGGTAGCGCTTATAAAATTGCGATCGCAGGCATGAATGCAGCATTAAAATCTTATGATGGACGAGAGATTTCAACGAGTTTGATAGAGGGTTTCAAACAGCATCTTGATTTGGAAAGTATAGAAGATTTAATAGAAGTAGTATATCGGCGAGAATGGGGAGTTAAACAGATAGCTGCTTTAGCACCAGTTGTAGATTTGGCAGCAGCGTCAGGTGATATAGTAGCCAATCTCATAATTGATGATGCTGTAAAAGAGTTAGTAAAAGCTACATCTACAGTAATTGATGCAATTTTTAGTGCTGACTCAGTTTTAGAAGTAGTCACAACAGGAAGTGTCTGGCGTGGTAGATGCAAGATTCATGAAAGATTTGCAGCGTCTCTTGGTAAAAAGTTTCCTAATGTAAACGTGATTTTTCCAAGGTATGAACCTGCTTACGGTGCTGGGTTATTAGCGTTGCAGACAACTCAAAATTGACGCGAAGAAAGCAATAATAGGAGTTTTCAGTTTGCAAATATCCGCCCCAAGAAAGTTACTATTTCAAACCAAGCTGCGGTGGTAGCACTAGAATCATAACGATAACCGTCGTCGCGCATGAATGTATGTTCTGCTTCATACAAGAAAACTTGGTGAGGGATGTTAGCATCCTCAATTGCTTTTATTATGATTTGGCGATCGCTATCTGGTATATGAGGGTCAAGAGTACCGAACACCATTAGTATCTCACCTTTGATTTCACTTACCCTCTGGATTGTATCGGCTACCTCTTTACCCAATTTACCACTGGGAATACCAGTAGGGTAACAGCAGACACAAGCCCGAATTTCGCTTTGAAATGCTGCGCGGAAAGCTAAATGTCCACCAATACAAAAGCCGAGAGTGCCTATTTGATTTGGAGAAACCGCACTCTCTGTTTTCAGAAATTCAATCACAGCCAGGCAATCGGCATCATAATCAGCTACCGAGGTTCGACGCGCATCGTCATTACCGCGCATCCTTCCCAAATCGTCTGGTTCAATTACTAAACCAACTGACTCAATTCGGTGAAAAATTTCTGGCGCTGCTACTACATAGCCGTATCCTGCTAAGTAGTTAGCTAGACGAATCATTGCATCACCTAACTGATAAATATCACTGTAGAAGACAATACCAGGGTATTTTCCTGCTGCTTTGGGAACTGCAACATAAACACGCATTAAGCTGCCATCTACTCTTAATTCAACATTGCGCTTAGTGATTTGCACTTTTTTGTCTCCGTGTTACGCTTGCTGTCATTAGCTTCTACACTATAGCGCCGCAGCATCCGGTTACTTTCAATCCACAATTTGGCGTTCTTTTACCAGTGAAAGTTTGTTGCGATCGCCTTAATACACCCGTTACCTTAGCGACTGTAGGCTATAGCTGCTTTGCACCAGTATGTAGATTTGGCAGCAGCGTTTAGCGGTAAAAAAGCGAATGTAAAGCAAGGTTTATTATCGAGCGGTGACATCCATAATTTTTAGACATAATTCCAACTACATCTCGCCTACCAAGTCTTGTAGCAATGGCATATCTTTCAGTGCTTCTTTAAAACTTGAAGTTTCTTCAAATAAATCCTCTAGCGTCAATAAGTGAATTTTAAACTTATGGATATCAGGGAATTTGAGCAGTTTTGATTCAAAACCTGATGTATAGCCAACTCCGGCTAACATAACTGCAATATCAATGGAGTGGAATAAAAGATTAGCGTAAAATCTCTCTGCCTCTTCCACTTTTAATTTGTTTTTGCTCAACTTGCACTGGAAGTATATTTTACGTGTCTCAATAAATCCAACTCCATCAATACCATCATCTGATCCACGCGGCCCCGGTGTCAAACCAAGATGAACTGCAAAGCAACGCCCAAGTTCCTGTTTAGCATAACTACTAGCATTAGTATAACCAAGAACAAGGACGCGAATCTGTGTTCCATCCATAATTAATTATTCGTTTTCATCTTTTATATTGTTATATATAAAATATTTGTGAAATATTTCTATACCCAAAACTGCACATTCAGTAACTTTTTCTTTCATGCCAGCATCTTGAAGTTTGATATTAGTTTTGGTAGTCAGTTCTACTTGAATAGAAAGTGTTCCAAGCTCTTTTGGATAACCTTCGAGTTCATTGACACTTACTCCCTTAATTTTTGCAGAAGAAATTGCACAATTGATCGCTAAGT
This sequence comes from Nostoc commune NIES-4072, assembly GCF_003113895.1. Taxonomy (NCBI): domain Bacteria; kingdom Bacillati; phylum Cyanobacteriota; class Cyanophyceae; order Nostocales; family Nostocaceae; genus Nostoc; species Nostoc commune. The sequence goes on from NZ_BDUD01000001.1 coordinate 5,068,755, forward strand.
TCAGAAAGCTTCCTAAAGAACAGCCTAGAAAATCACAAATTTCCTCAATTTTGCTCTCTTGAGATTCACTCAGCTTTAAAGTAAATTCATCTTCCACGCCTTTATGAGATTTTTGAATACCTAACGATAATGCTCTCTCAATAACAGCATTACTATCCTGGTTTTTTTGATTTTCTAAAGTCATAATTTTCTTCCCTAGATAATTTCCAAAATTGAACTGAAATATTCAAGGGAGTCTTCGCAACCTGGGTATTTCCAAATATATTGTTTTCCCCCAAGTGCGTCAACCATTTCATCCGCAATCTACCAGAAGTATTTGTCCCTTTCTGCTTTAAAAAACTTACTCAAACCTACTTAACCTTAATTAAATAGACTTAATGTTTTCTTCCTGCTTCAACCAAGGTAGTCGGCTACTTCTTGTCCACAGGCGTTAAGTTTGGGTCAAGCCAACCCTACTTTGCTTAAAGGTGCATCCCTCAAATTAATTGAGGCGTTCTCATCACGATCTTGAATATTGCCGCATCCACCACATCTATAAACACGCTCACTCAGTCCCATCGGTTGAATGTGGTGGCACTTGGAACACATCTTCGAGGACGGATACCATCTATCAACCAACTCAACCCTAGTCGCGTAAAAAGGTTGCTTGTAAGTCAACTGTCTACGAATTTCGTAAAAACAGTTATTACTCACAGCGCTGGCTAGTTTATGGTTAGCAATCATGCCTGATACATTCAGATCCTCGATCCTAATGACAGCAGCTTTACGACTTATGTCAGTGGTCATTTTTTGAGTGGCATCTTGCCGAATGTTGGCAACATGAGCGTGTTGTGTTGCCAGTCGGACATAATATCGTTTCGCTTTATTTGATGCTTTGATTTTCAGCTTCTTATTGCCAAGGACTTTATTACGATTTCGCCACTGCAATTTCCCAAGCTTGATTTTCGCCTTTTTGGTAGTGACAGGCATATCGTAAAAAGTACCGTCAGAACAAGTTGCTAAGACTTTCACTCCTAAGTCAACACCAATCTTTTTAATTGGGTGAATTATTGGTGGAATCTTCTCGGCATCCAACACAAACGCAACGAACCATCTATCTGCGGTTCTAGAAACAGTAAATGTCTGGGAACTACAGATAAAATCAATTCGTTCTTTTAATCTAAGTTCCTTTAGTCCGGGTAACTTTATAATCTTTCCAGCATTTATTACAACTCGGTTAGTAAATGGCAGTGCTGGTTTACCTTTTTCGAGATATATGCCAGCAGTTTTGTAAACACTAAAGGAGTCACCTTTTTTCTTGGACTTCTTCTTTGGGAAATCTCCTAACCCTTTACGCCACTTCGAAAAAGCATCCTTCAAGTCAATAAATGCTGACTGATACACTGTGGACGGATACTCTCTCATCCACGCATATTCAGGCTTTTGCATTGTAACTTGAGTTAGAACTTTCTTGATAGCATCAATGCGTTTGGAGTCAGAAGCTTTTACGTCTTCAAAACTCCAAGATGCAGTTAGCAGTTCTAATCCATAGTTGTAAACAAACCGCTTAAAGCCAGCATTGCCACGCATCAAGGAGGTTTCAACCTTATTTAGTTTTAATTCTCGCTTGATAGCAAACATAGCTAAACTTTTGCAAACTTATTTACTTAAATAAGTATATCCTACTTTGAACAAGGATCGACACCTTGAGCAATTAACTTTACTTTTTGCTTATATTTGCGTAATCCGTATAAACGACTGGAAAAGCAATGCACGATTGACAACAAATCTTGAACCAGTTCTTCATGGGGCGATAATGCTTCACTGTTAGCTACTACAACAGTTCCGCCTCCCCAGACAATAATTTGTTCTACCAAGTCAAAACCGAAGCGGCATAGCCTATCTTTGTGGGCTACATAGACCGATTTAACTTCTCCTTGAATTGCCCACTGAATAATTTGGAGAAACTTTTTGCGCTTAAAGTTAAGTCCACCGCCTATTTCTTCGATTCTGTCAGTGACTACTACGCCATTAGCAACACAAAACCCATCCATAGATTCAACTTGACTAAGCAGATCATCTTTTTGCCCATGTGATGAAACACGGCAATAGATAATTATTCTTGTTGGAAATTTGCCGGACTTCAGGTTTCGAGCTAGTGCTAAGTGTGATTCTGTGTAAATTCTTTGATTGCCTAGCGTCCTTTCCGGGGTTAGTTTCCCTTCTGTCTCCCACCGCCTTAACGTCGATGAAGAGACACCAATTAATCCGCCAAACTCTGCAACCTTCCACATAAACTTGTCTAAAATACCTAAATATAGATAAGTTTAGCAAAGTTTTCTGCTATTTAGTTTAACTCCTCTCTAAAAGTACCCCTGTAATATGAACAGCCAGAGTTGTTTTACCTACACCTCCCTTATTGTAACTACAAAGAATTATCTTTGTTTTTCCAAGCATAAGTTGCATTTGCGCTTGCAGTCCTGAAATGATCAAGATTAATGATACTCGTATCTGTACCTAACTTACTAATCTTGAAAATGAGCTACAGCATGATCGCCAACAACTACGACAAGCTTAATATCCCTAGTGTAAATACACTCGTTACCTTAGCGACGCTAGGCTAGTTAAAACTCACACCAATAATTAATAAAGGGGATAGATGACATTCGCTTGTGGCGAAGCACCCATCCCCGAATAGCTGCCCAGATCATGAACCTGGAATCTATAGTCCGGTATCTAATAATCACAGTATCGGCCGAGATATGTAGATTGTCACTGGGATAGATACTGATTTACGAAATACCTACGAAAAGATTGTTACATAATTACTCTTGTTCACCCTTAATTCCGCCTCCCATCGCCAACAGCGCCGTTCCGTAAGCTGCTTCTGTGTACACTGACGCGACTACAGGAACCTGCATAAGACGCGCCCTAATCGCAGTCCAAGTGTCATTCGCCGCACCACCGCCAGCAGTATAAACACGGCTCAACTTGTCTGCTCCCATTTGCTGTAATAATTCATACCCTCGCGCTTCTATGCGGGCAATGCTTTCTAACAACCCATGCAAAAATTCCACTGGGTTATCTGGGCGTGGTGACAAACGTGGCGGTAGATTCGGATCGTTAATTGGAAAGCGATCGCCTACCTTCAATAACGGATAATAATCTAACTCGCTGGCAATTGAAGCATCAATCTCCCGGCTAAAACTTTCTAATTCAGCATTCGTGAAAAATTGCTTGAGTACAGCACCCCCAGTATTAGAAGCACCACCAGTCAGCCACAAATCACCCAACCGATGGCTATAAATCCCATATCTGGCATCTTCTTGTCGGGTACGACTTAACAACTTTAGTACTAACGTTGAACCAAGGGAACTCACGGCTTCACCAGGTAATTTTGCCCCACTGGCGAGAAAAGCCGCAATACTATCAGTTGTACCTGCACACACCAGACAATCACGGCGGAAACCGAATTTATCGGCAATTTCAGGACGCAATTCGGCAATGGGAGTACCAGGAGGTAAAACTTTGGGTAGCTGAATCGGTATTTGCAAACTTTCTAGCCATTCTGGGTATCTCAACTCTTCTACGTCATAACCCAGCTTTAAAGCATTATGGTAATCGCTAATCCCCAACTGTCCATGTAGGAGAAACGCTAGCCAATCTGCTTGATGCAGGAAATATCTAGCTTCACTAAAAGAGGGTTGTTGCCTCATCCACAAAAGTTTAGCCAGGCTGGAGGTGGCACTCAACACGGTATGATTGGGGGGTGCTATACTCCTCAAATGGTCTAGCACTAATGATCCCCGCGCATCGTTGTACAGTAATGGTGCATCTGTTGGATTGCCAGCACTATCGACCATTAAGACGGTGGAGGAAGTACCATTAATTGCGATCGCTTTAATTTCTCGCCGCAATTGATCGGGTATTTGTTCCACCAGCATAAACAAAGCCTCCTGCCAAATTTTGGGCGTAACGGCGGCTGGTGAGTCCTGGAAGGGATATCGCACCTGTGCTTGGATGCTAGCTTCCTGGTCAACCACCATACCGCGTGCACCAGAGGTGCCAAAGTCGATACCCAAATAGAAATCCATAGTTTTATGAATTTTTTTAATAAACAATCATTAAAAACTACTGACTAATAACTGCTTTTGTTGCATCTTGTAACAAGATATTCCCCAATCTTGGCAAAACAAGGAAAAGTAGTAAACGAACTGATCAAAATCTATTCAGGTTAGGAGGTTTTCAGCCATGCCTATTTTAGATACTCTGTACATCGCTCAGATATCTTCCATCTCAGATACTCAAGTCTACATCGCTCTAGTTGTGGCCTTGATCCCCGGAGTTCTAGCTTGGCGATTAGCCACAGAACTTTACAAATAAGGCTTCGATGTGACACAGTTAAAAAGCTAATAATCCTGGCAGTACGGGGTGCAATTTCCAGAATTTATGGTGTAAAGCCATAAGTATCTAGACTTGCACTTACGTAAGCCAGGTTATTTTTTAACTGGTGCAACACTTGTAGCTATTTCAAAAAAATGAAGTAATATGACAGCTAAATCAGCAATAATTAGCGCCAGAGAGCTTTTACAGTGCTTCCCTTCACTCAGCGAGGTTATTTTTTAGCATCATGAACGCGATTCAACCCTCCAGACCACCGTTACAACCTATACAAAAACGCCGGGTCATTCCTCGACCAAAACGGCATCTTCGCCAACGTTCTTACCAGGTGATGGCTCTGGAAAGCACAGCCAAAATAGCAGTTAATCTTGTGATTACAACCGTTGCAGCATCTGCTTTATCACAACTTTTGCCTTATCATTGGTCACAGCAAGAAAAGTTGCGCGAAATTAGTACTGAAGTCAAGCTGATGGAAGGACATGTCAACGGTTTGCAGGTGGAATTTAGCCGTAACTTCGATCCTCAGCAAACCAAAAGTATTATGCAAGAACAAGGATACCGATTTGATCCTAATCAGCGTCGAGTCGTGTTGATGAATCCAGATCGCCGAGAAGATGAACAAACAGAGTCATCACCCTAAGACAAATAACGAATTTGGGATTATTTAAGTTTCTTGTGATTCAGGCTACGTATAAGCCGGGTGTTAATTTATATTATTGCTAATAAATAATGGTTAATAGCTAATTTTTGAATAGCTATGTAGCTATCATCTATTAGTCATAAGCGATACAGCGTCACTATGCTCTTATTCAAAGTTTAATAATTTATTTTGAATTTTGAATCTCCCAGAAGAATTAATCTACCAATTAGGACGCTGATTTAGATAACAGCTCGTTTAGCCAATTTTCGAGTTGTAAACGTAAGCGATAACCAGTAATATCCTTACTGTTATCGAGAAAGGGCAGTTGAGTGAGGGCGCGACGATAATCAGCGATCGCACAATTCCAGTCACCCCAAAGATGGTAAGTTCTGCCGCGTTCAGCCCAGATATGACCTTCTAGTTGACCGAAAAGCAGTGCTACCTCAAAATTCTCAATTGCCTCCTCATATTGCCCCAAATCACGCCAGGTAATGCCTCGGTTAATCCACGCCCGGACATGACGAGGATTGAAATCAATCGCTTGATCGTAATCGGTAAGTGCTGCTGCTAATTCTCCACAAGCTGCGTAGTAATTTGCCCGATTATTATAAGCACTAGCCAAATAGGGATTAAGTTTGAGAGCGGTATTATAATCGTCAAGTGCTTTTTGCCTTTCACCACTTTGAAAATAAATCAGCCCCCGGTTGTTGTAATCAATGGCATTGTAGGGATGGCGGAAAATTAGTTGGCTTAAAAGTGCGATCGCCTCAGTATAATCTCCTTGTTGAGCCGATCTCAAAGCACAAGAACGTAAGGAGCGATCGCCTAAAACAGATTCGCCACTGTCATTTTTCCTCTGTGATTTGGTTATATGTGTAATATTAGTTACAAACCTACATCTGCTACTGTGCTGGTCACCATCAGTTAAAAATGAGTGAATATTCATACTTACCTTTACTAAATTCCTGCTTTGTGGAATAAAATTCTAGTTTTCGTTTGCTAGTGGTTTTACTACTATGTCTATTTTTAAAGTAATTAGGGTTACAGTAAAGCCACCCAAGAGAGAACTTAACTTAGCCGCACAAGAGAAATCTACACTCTGGATAAACAATTGATCCTCAAACCTAATCATGAATACTTCATCCTTAGAGTGAATTCCAGAAATAGCAGATATCAATCTCAAAGGCGAGTCAAGTAGTAAGAGCTACAAATTGGTAGAATGCCAACAAGCCGTTCATTCAAGAAGGAATGAGGAAGCAGGGGAAAAATAATTAATGCCCAATGCCCAATGCCCAATGCCCAATGCCCAATGCCCAATGCCCAATTCCCAATTCCCTAAATCCAATTTTTAAATTTTGAGAAATTTTCCGATGACAACCGCAATTTCCTATCCCAATGCCCCTGATTTAGCAACCGATGATTACATTGTTATCGGCTTGGCAACCTGCTTTGTCAAAGAAGATGGAGAAGTTTATCAAATCGAAGTTATAGAACCGATTCCCTCTGCGGCTTTGGAAGCGCTCTTAAAGGGCATTCCTACCTCCTATAAGCTGGCTCATGCAACAACTTTGGGATCTGTGCTGGATGGCGATTCACAAGTATTGCCAGATGGCTTCCCAGAGTCGGCTCAGTTTGGAGAAGAATTTATCCCACGGGCATTTGCAGCAGCTCGTACCTACAAGCGTCGTGAATCTGCAAAATCTTTAATTCCTTTAGGTACAAACTACAGCGAATTTAAGTATTCCATTGAGCGCAAGCGGGTATTAAATGCCGCTAGAGTTGTCACCAAAGAAGACAACGTTAAACAACATTCTCACACTCACAAAGTTCTTTAAGGAATTATGCTCAAACTTTATGGTGGCGCTCGTAGTCGAGCGTCAATTGTTCACTGGTATTTAGAGGAACTAGAAGTTCCCTACGAATTTGTCAAGCTCGATATGCAGGCGGGTGAACACCTTAAACCAGAATATTTGGCAATTAACCCAGTTGGTAAAGTTCCAGCAATTGTTGATGGGGATTTTAAACTTTGGGAATCTGGGGCAATTTTGCTGTATCTTGCCGATAAGTACAGTAAAACTCCACTTTCACTCCAAGAACGTGCTGTATTTTACCAATGGGTTTTGTTTGCTAATGCTACCCTTGGCCCAGGGATTTTTGGAGAGGAGAATCGGGAACGGGAAATGCCCCGCTTGTTGACTCCGTTAAATGAAATTTTCAGTAGGCAACCTTTTTTACTTGGTAATGAATTCACTGTTGCTGATGTGGCACTGGGGTCTATTCTGAATTATATTCCCATGATACTGAAGCTAGACCTCAGCCCCTATCCAGCAGTTTTGAACTATATGAAGCAATTATCTGATCGTCCGGCATTTCAAAGAAGTATTGGCGGACGGACTTAAAATAATTCGTAATTCGTAATTGAATTTTTAACTACGAATTACGAATCTTTTAACGGTAATTTGTAAATTGCAAAGCAACTGGATAGTCTTCTTGTTTTAGACGCTGCATGACTACTTGTAAGTCATCTTTAGATTTAGCAGAAACGCGCACAGCATCCCCTTGAATTGAAGCTTGTACCTTTTTGAATTCGTCCCGAATCAATTTGGAAATCTGTTTGGCAATTTCCTGACTAATGCCTTTTTTGAGTTTGATTTCTTGACGCACGCGATTACCACTGGCTGATTCAACTTTGCCAAAATCAAAGATTTTCTGGGATAGGTTACGCTTGGCGGCTTTTTCCCGCAGAATGGTGTGTACAGAATCTAAGGTAAACTCGCTGTCAGTACTAACATTGATGCTTTCTTCGACTAACTCGACAGTAGTTTCAGTGTCTTTGAGGTCGTAACGACCTTTGATGTCTCGGATAACTTGATCGACAGCGTTAACCAACTCTTGTCGGTCAAAGTCGCTCACAATGTCAAAAGAAAAAGTAGAAGCCATAAAACATTTTGGATTTTAGATTTTGGATTTTGGATTGGGAATTGGCGACAAGGGGAAAGACTTGTTGCAAGTTCTTCTCCTGCTCTCTCATCTCCCCACTCCTTACTTCCGACTCCCCAATTAACTACTAGTTTGGATAATGCTCAAGAAAAAGAGAGTGCCAGAGCTAAAGATGCCAATGGCAAACATGAGCGATCGCAAAAGGGGTATATTCAAAATATAAAAAATCGAGTATAGCAAACGGGCTACCACAAAGGCGATCGCAGCTAATTGGGCTGTAAAAGAATTTACACCAGTTACATAAGCCATCAATGCGGCTGCGGCAAACACCATAAATGCTTCAAAGGTGTTCTGATGTGCCCAAGTAGCTCGTTGGGCATAAGGTGGCAATTTATCAAACAGAGCGCGAGGAGTAGAAAAACTTTCATACCCAATACGCACACGGGCATAAGCTACTAGCAAAAATGGCACGTAAATTAGAACGGCAGCAGCAGCGATCGAGTACAAAAAAATTATCATTACTTATTAGTCGTTAGTTATTAGTCATCAGTCATCAGTCATCAGTCATTAGTCAAATACAAATGACGAAAGACAAATGACAAATGACTAATCAAAGTAGAAAAGCGTCACCACTTTTCTTTGTTCTTCTGCATCCTGACAAGTTTGTAACAGGGTGCGACTGTCGTGAAACGCAAAGCAGATTAGTTGCTGGCAACGGGAGACAATCTCCTTGTTGCACAAGTAACTAGCTTCAGCAAGAGACAGATTATCATTACTGGGATTTTCGACTAGATGCATTACCTGTTCTAGTTGCTGGCGTGATTCCAAAGGCTGGCGTTCCAGGCTTTGGGGTAGAATCACCGTCAACAAATTTGCATCAGCCCGGGTTGCTCCCTTGATGGCCGCTGAATTTGTACCTGTAGCACCAGAAGTAATGATTCGATTACCCGATAAAACTAGGGCATAAGTCATCATTTCAATAAGATTCTGATGCGTAATCGGCACGTGACGAGAACCCAGCAAGGCGATTCTTTTAGAACCCGTTTGCTGGATTGTCGCTAGTTCTTGCGCTAATGTATCTAGGTTAATAAGGTCTGTTGATTGGCTCAAAGATGGAGAAAATCAGATTAAACGACCCAGATATTCTACCAAACAGCGTGTAGATACGAGGAAAACTTGAATTAAACATTGTTACTAATTTTCAATTGTTTGGTTCAGTAACTCTCTTACTTGGTTACACCAGGCTAGCCAATGTGTTTCGTAACTAATGCCATTTAGGAGAGTCAAATCCAGCTATGGGGCGCAAAGAAACAGCTCGCCGTCCCTTCGGAGGTGACGGTGAGCCAGCTATACCCTTAGCAGTAATACAGCCTTCTAACTGATAACTGAGCAATGAATCTAAGACAATGCCGTTGCCGGAGTTAAACCTAATTTGGATAACAAGCGGTCAATGTCAAAATGCTCAGACATCAACTTGCGAATATACTGAACCTTTATCGGCTCGTGGACACGGACTTGACCAAAAGTGCGGTCAACAATTTCTACAGTAGTCAGGGTATCTAAGTCAACAGACAAAATGGGGATTTCTAGGTCTTCAGCGCGACTGAGAATGAACGGTGGGGGTGGTAGTTGCCCGGTGAGAATTAAACATTGGGTAGAAGTTTCCAAAGCCGCTTGCTGAATTTCCACGCGATCGCCTCCTGTTACCACTGCCATATTCCGACGTTTGCGGAAATATTTCACAGCAGAGTTGACATTCATCGCTCCAATTGCTAAACTTTCCACCAACAAATCCATGCGATCGTTGCGACAGAGAACATCAGCCTTTAACTGTTTTACCAGTTCGCCAACACTGACACTGCGGAGCAAATCGCTGTTAGGTAGCATTGCTAGCACAGGAATACCCTGCTGTTCCAAAAATGGGCGCAAAAGAGTGTCAACTGCTTCTAGTTGGGTGACAGGGATATCATTGATTACAACTCCAATCAAGCGATCGCCCACACGCCCTTTAGCAGCCAATAGCGACTCAACCGAGAGCAACGATTTATAGCGGGCTACTAACAGCACCCCAGCATCCAATACTTCAGCAATTTGCAGCAAAGACAAGTCAAACAAATTGCCTTCGGACAAATCACCAGGCCCCTCCAGTAACACCAAATCTCCTTGAGATTTATGTAAATATTGCTGTATTAAGGACTGCTGATAATCGGTTTTGTCTTCCCCTCGCAAGCGTTTTTGCACATTTAGTTCATCCAAAGCCAGCATTGTAGGTGCAACACGGTTTTCCGGCAAATTGAGGCTAAGAGCGATGAATTGGACATCTTCCTCAATCACGGTTCCACTGGACGAATTCAAACACGTACCAAGCGGTTTACCGTAGGTAATATCCAGTCCTTTTTGCTGTAGCTGATGAGACAAACCCAGAACAGTTGCAGATTTACCGCTATAAGTCTCGGTTGATCCAATCAGCAAATATTTAGGGGATTTTGGCACACATGCACTCCTAATTTCAAAAGTCAGAAGAACCCAGCTAGGTGTTTCCTAATTCTAGTTCCTTCTGGCAAAAGCCTCTCGCTCTCACAAATTAAGCTTTCCCAGAATTACCTTCTGATTAAACAAACAGGGGAGGCAGAAGAGGCTTTTGAGGAAAGAGGGTTCTTCAGTAATTCTTCTCTCAAGAACAGCTTCTCTTTCCCCTAATTGTCTGCCTTAACCAAGAAATTCCTTAACCCAACGGTATTGCACCTTGTCTCCCTCTCCCGTTGTCCTATAATCCTGAATCTGGGTCAACTAAAATAGTTGCGATCGCAGTAGATGATTTCCCCAATTCTTTTTTTACGGCAATCTAGCCAATAAACCGTAGTATTCTAACTGAGTATGAACATCTCACATATAGCTAAAAAAAGTAAGTTGCAGTAACGAAAATTACCCATAACTCAGGTAAAAAGCTTCTCTTCGGCAAGATCGGTTTTGAAAAACTGTAGTGTTTAGTGAGGAAAACCTCAATGATTATCGATCCCTCCCAGAACGACCCACGGAATACCTATCAATTACTTGTAGGTTCAGTGGTTCCTCGACCGATCGCTTGGGTGTCAACGATCGCTAGCGATGGTACGCTCAATGTTGCACCTTTCAGTTTTTTTATGGGTGTGACAGCTAACCCACCGACTCTAGCCATCTCCACAGGTCTAAAACGTGGTGTTAAAAAAGATACTTTGTTGAATGTAGAGCAGTCGGGTGAACTGGTGGTCAACATCGTTGTTGAAGAATTGGGGGAACAGATGAACACCACTAGTGGTGACTTTCCACCAAATGTAGACGAATTTCAAGTAGCAGGATTAACTCCTGTTCCCTCAAAGCGGGTGCGTCCGCCACGAGTTGCTGAATCACCGATTAATATTGAGTGTGTGCTGAAGCAAGTAGTTTACGTAGGGAATGAAGGTAGCCAATCGGGATTAATTATTGCGGAGGCGGTGCTGTGGCATATTCGGGACGATTTACTGACACCCCAAAACACTATTGATGTCGCAAAATTGCACGCGATCGGTCGCCTGTCGGGTAACTGGTATACCCGCACCCAGGATTTGTATGAAATTACTCGCCCCACTTGAAGTATAAGTTAATGCAAAAGCTAAGTTATAGATATTGAAAAATTGCTGGAAAGGCATCCTACTGGGGAGAGAGATTTTAGTGGGGCTAATTTGAGCGATAGCGATTTGACTGGTGTTAATCTCACGTGAGTTCGACGTGAGTGAATCAGATGCGATCGCCTCCGACACACTAGAAGCGAAAGCAGGTGAAAAGCATTCATAATTTTCCTCAAAAGCCCAACACCTGCATTGATTTTTCAAGCACTTCTTTGGGGCGAAATGGTTTAGTTAAATATAAATCTGCACCAACCTCTATTCCTTTTTGTTTATCAAATTCCTGTCCCTTTGCTGTCAATATCACGATGTAAATATCAGTTAATTGTAGTTCGTGTTTAACAATATGACAGACTTGCAGACCATTCATTTTAGGCATCATCACATCGAGAAAAACCAGGTTTGGTTTTTCAGTTTTAATAGTTTCGAGAGCTTCTTCTCCATTTCGAGCAGTTAGAAGTTCAACACCCTCGTCTTCTAATGCTTCTAGGGCTTGCTCCATCAAAATCAAGATATTAGGTTCATCGTCAACAATTAGAATTTTCTGGGTCATAAGATTAGGGAATGGGGATTGGGAATTGGGGATTGGGCTAAACTAATTTTTGAGCAATCCCCAGTTATAGCAATTACTGTTCAGACAGCATAATAAAAAATACATTTTCTAACTCCTTCTCAAACCGTAGGGTTTTCACCAAATCGGCTTCTTGAGAGAAGATAGAATCAATGATGATCATGTCAGGTTTGGCTGACAGAGCTTTATAAATGCATTCTTGCGGATCGGAAGCTTCAATCACGCTGTATCCTTGAGTTTGCAGTACATCTGATAGGGTTTTTAAGGCTGATGCATTTTTATCTACAACCAATACCTTTTTACTAGAAGTACCTTGGTAAAGCAGCGAGCCAATTTCGTTGAGGAGTTTTTCTGTATCAATGGGCTTAGTGAGATAGCGATCAATACCAATATGGTAGCCTCGTTCTTTGTTTTCAATAATCGACAGAATAATGATTGGAATGTCTGCGGTCTGAGGATCGTTTTTGAGGACGGCTGCCACATCGAAGCCATTAATTTGGGGCATCATCACGTCTAAAAGAATCAAATCGGGACGAGCTATTTTGATTTGATGAATTGCGTCCATGCCGTCCTTTCCTTCCCGAACATTGTAGCCTTCGTTTTCCAATTGTTGACGCAATAGTTCTCGAATGTTAGCGTCATCATCTACAACCAAAATGGTTTTACGGTTTTGGTTCCGCACAGGGTTGGTGGTGATAACGTGTTCTTTAAGTTGTTTAACTAGCGTATCCAAATTCAGATTAGCAGTGGTTTTTTGATCGCTGGTGTAGGTAGGAATGATAAATGAGAATACGCTGCCTTTACCTGGTTCACTTTCAACCCAGATTCTACCGCCGTGATGATCGACGATTTGTTTACAGATAGGCAGTCCTAACCCTGTGCCTTTGGGTTTGTCGGTGAGGGTGTCGCCAACTTGGCGGAATTTCTCGAATACTTTCGGCTGGTCTTCAGGTGCAATCCCAATGCCTGTGTCGATGACGCTGATGCAAACGCCGTCGTTTCCTTGTTTGACGCGACAGGTAACACAACCAGATTCGGTAAACTTAACGGCATTGGAAATTAGGTTAATTAAAACTTGCAGCAAACGATTGCGATCGCCTACTATCTGAGGTAGTCCAGGTTCAATCTCGCTGACCAATTGCAAACCATTGGTTTCAAATAACCCGGCGGTAGAATTAGTTGCCCAATCGAGTAATTCGCTGGGATCGAGGGGCTGCATCTGCCATTCCACCTTACCTGCTTCCATCTTGGCGATGTCCAAGACATCGTTAATCAAAGATGTCAGCCGTTCTGCTTCCGATACAATAATGTTGAGATTGTCAGCCACCCGCTTAATTGTTTTTTGAAGCTTGCGGTCTTCGGTAGAAATCATTGGGAATACATCGGTTTGCAACTTTTCTTGAATGATGGACGCAAAACCGAGGACAGAAGTCAGTGGCGTCCGCAGCTCATGAGAAACTGTTGAGATGAAGTCGGTTTTCATCTGGTCAATTTCTTTTTCTGCCGTCACATCCCGAATTAGCAGCGCCGAACCAAAGCAGGCATCGGGTTCTGAATCTGTCGTCTTTTTGAAAATGGCGGTTGCTACTGCCTGGCCAATGCGTTCTTTGGTCAGTGCAACTTCGGCAGAGAACACCTCTTTGGGATGGGACTGAGTTCGTGCAATTAGGTCTGCTAAACCAGATATCGGCAATTCTCGGTAGTGGCCGTTGAGGGCGGCAGCTGTTAATCCATGCATGGCTAAAAAAGCAGGGTTGAAGTGGGTGATTTGTCCTGCGGTGTCTGCCACTAACAAACCATCTGCTAAGTTATCCAAAATGGCATTTAATCCCTGCGCTTCTGCTAAGGTATTTTGCAGGGCAGCCGTCCGCTCGACAACTCTGGCTTCCAGTTCTTGATTTAGCTGCCGCAGAGCAATTTCTGCTTGTTTGCGAGCAGTAATATCGGTATTGATTTCTAGCATGGCGCAGGGTTGACCGGATAAATCTCGTTGCAAAGTCCAGCGACTCTGAACGGTGATCGGTCTGCCATCGCGCGTGATGTGTTCCAGTTCTCCTTCCCATGTGCCCTCCCGTAGAAACTCTGATAAAATTTCTTCTAAAGGTTTTGGAAAAGTTGATTTTAGAAATGCGTGAATGTATTGGTCTTTAACTTCCTCACGCGTCCAACCGTAAAGCCTTTCAGCACCCTGATTCCAGTGAAAAATTTTGTCGCTCATGTCGCGGACGATGATGGCATCGCTGGAATGATTCAACATATCGAATAAACGTTGATTTTCAGCTTCTGCCTGTTTGCGATCGTGAATATCAGTACAGGTACCAATCCATTCCCGAATACTGCCGTCTTCTTCCAAGACGGGGGCACCACAGACAGAGAAGTAGCGGTATGTGCCATCTTTGCCACGCAGCCGATATTCAGTTTGGTAGATACCTCGGTTTGCCACAGCAGCATTCCAAACTTCTATGGAGCTGGCACGGTCATCGGGGTGAATTGGATCGATCCAGCCCCAACCCTCAACTTCAGTTTCGCTCTGCCCCGTATAGTCCATCCAAGTGAGCATTTCACTGCTTATTCCCAGTCCTTCTGGGGTAGCTCCCCAGACGATCTGCGAAGTCGCGGTTACTAACGAGCGATATCGTTCTTTAAGACGCTGATTTTCGGCTTCTGCCAGCTTGCGCTCGTGAATATCCGTGCAGGTGCCAATCCACTCCCGGACGCTGCCATCTTCTTCTATAACGGGCGCACCCCAGACCCAAAAGTAACGATAGTTGCCATCCTTACCACGAATTCGGTATTCAATTTGATACATACTCAGGTTTGCCACGGCAGCACTCCAGACTTCTCCGGTGTAGGCGCGATCGTCGGGATGAACGGCATCAATCCAGCCCCCATTTGCGGCTTCAGCTAGACTTTGACCTGTATAGGCTATCCAGCTTGCCAGTTCAAAGCAAATTCCTTGTGGTGTGCTTACCCAGACAATTTGTGTATTAGCAGTTACTAGAGAGCGGTATCGGGCTTCACTCTGTTTCAGGATTAGTTCAGTATGTTGGCGTTCCTGCTGAATGCGTCGAAGGTCGCTGATGTCCTCCACACTAGACCAGATCAGTTGCTCCCCATTTTTCTCAATCATCAGTCCGGAGATCCTAACTGGAACCAGATGCCCGTCTTTGTGGATTAACTCCTTCTCATAGGGGCCGTAACGACCAGTTTGTTCTAGGTTCTCTAGCGTAGCTTGGTCGGCGATCGCATAGTTTTCCGGAGTAATTTGCCAATAGTTGAGATTTAGGGTTTCTGGAACAGTGCGCCCCAAAATGGCAGCATAGGCAGGGTTGATATTAATGAGTGTCCCATCTGTTCGGCATAGTACTAGTCCAACAGGACATAGTTCAAATAGCTGACTATTGTATTCATCAAGTTGGTTAAACATGGTTGAGGTTTCTTTTAATAGCCTATTTAAGTAGGGTTAGAACAACAGAACCAAGACAACAAAGTGGCGTAAAGCCTTAATGAAATTGGGTGGCGTTGGAACATCTGGTAAATTTGATCGGGTGATGCACCTTCCACATTTGGATTGTGCTGTGAGAGGCGCTGGATCAATTGAGTATGGCGAATCAATAAATCCGTTGGTTTGAGCATTGGAGTTGTTGATGGAATGAAGCCATCGGTATTAGGAGTATGGGATAATTCTGTTGTGTAAGTTGGCGAGACAGAGGCGCTATTCTGTTCTTCAGTAGCATCCACCAATGCAGAATTTAACGGAATCTGAATCCAGAATTCTGTTCCTTCACCCGGTTGAGAGCGACATTTGAGCATTCCCCTATGTTTGTCTACAACAATTTGGTAGCTGATTGCCATACCTAACCCGGTTCCCTTACCAATATCTTTCGTGGTGAAGAAAGGATCGTAAATGCGGCGAATTACCTCCTCCTTCATGCCTGGCCCGTTGTCAGCGATACGAATCACAACCCACTGTTGGTCAAGGAGTTTGGTACGAATAGTGATTTGGGGATTGGGGGTTGGAGATTGGGGGCTACTCTTGAATCCGGAATTTTCCATATCTTCTTCTAAAGCATCAATGGCATTTGCCAGGATGTTCATAAATACCTGATTCAACTGTCCGGGGTAGCATTCAATTAGAGGAAGTTTTGCATAGTCTTTAACGATTTCAATTGCCGGACGACGAACATCTGCTTTCAGGCGATGATGAAGAATCATTAAGGTTCCATCAATGCCATCGTGGATGTTCACGGCTTTCATGTCGGCTTCGTCATGACGGGAGAAATTTTTCAGAGATTGGACAATTTCTACAATGCGACTTGTGCCCAGTTTCATCGAATCTAACAGTTTGGGGAGATCCTGCATGATAAATTCTAGGTCTATGTTGTCTAACTCTGATTCCAGTTCTGGAGGAGCAACAGGTAGGAACTTTTGATACTTTTCCAACAGGTACAACAAATCTTGGGCGTATTGGGCAACATACTTTAAATTGCCGCAAATAAAGTTAACCGGGTTGTTGATTTCGTGGGCAACTCCGGCAATGAGTTGTCCAAGACTGGACATTTTTTCGCTTTGGATTAACTGAGTTTGGGCCAATTGCAACTCATGGAGAGCTTGCTGAAGCTTCTGTGTTTGGGCTTTTGCCTGGAGGGCTGCTTGAGTGCTTTGCTCGTAAAGCACAGCTTTGTCAATAGCGATCGCTGTTTGAGAAGCAAAAATACTCACAAGTTTCAGGTGTTCAGCCATGTATGAGTCAGTTTTGGAGCTTCCAATGGCGATCGCTCCCAGTACCCGCTCCTTGGCTCGTAACGGTACACAAATCATTGCACTAACGTTTTTTTGCCCCTCTAACCGAGGATCGGCTTGCACATCATTGACCAGTTCTGCGCGGTTGGATTGCACAATGTCGCCAATAATTCCCTTACCCGGTTCCGGCTGACTGTGGTCAAAAAACATTCCAAATTCGGCAATAATTTCAAACTCAGTCGCATCTGGACTCAAAAGCAGAATCATCCCCGCAGATGATTCAATTAATTGTCTCAATTCCTGAAGCACGAGTTGGGCAATTTGTCGCGTATCTAAACTTGTTGTCAGTTGAGTCGAGATATCGTCAAACAAATCAATTTCCTGGTATCGCTCTAACAATTCTTTGGCGAGTACTTTCTTCTCAGCTTCCTGCTTTGCCAAAAAGGAGAGCAAAGTCGCAAGTAAAGTTGCCTGTTCTCCCCCAACAACCCAACCGATAATTTCTCCTGACACCTCGATTGGATATCGGTTTTTTGCAGTTTGCTCCCCAATGCTAATCAGTTTTGTGCCGTCTACTAGTTCAATATCAATCGCAATGTTAAATTGGTAAATTAAGTTATGAAGTAGAGATGGCAACTCTTTTTTGTTGAGCATCTTTCTGAGGTTAACTGCGGACATGAAACACCTCATAAGTAGCAAGTTGTAAATTGGCTACCTTCAAGCCAACCAGGTTATTAATTTTATCTGCTACCTCTGGGGCTAAGTTTCCACACACAGGCATGTTCTTAGTTTTTACCAGTTGCGATCGTGCGGCCTCTCCTATAGAAAAGTAGCCTAAACTGTATTGCAACCCTCTGCCTTCTGCCTCCTGCCCCCTGCTCACTTCACCGTAGCTATCCATACCCCTTCGGATAAGGAAGCTACCCCCAGCATCTCCGAAAAAGAGAGAAATTGTCATAAAAATCTAGGGATATAATAATTTACTAATTAAGACTAGTTTTCCCAAAAAAATGGGCGATATAACAACAAAGTTGAGCATTAAGAAATATATTTAAATGCCGTAACAGAGGCGTCCTTCCGTCTACGTAAATCGCTTAATTTTTGATCAGTTGTAAAAAAACTATAAATAAAGCTTTCACAATTCTATAAAGGCATAGATTAAAAGCTATGGTCAATTGGTATCCCTTGTTGCGACTACTTGTAAATTGGGAATCAGCTTTTCTGAGGCTGGAATAATCTTCTGTCTGGCAAAAAATAACTAGTCTACAAAAAAAGGCTGCGATACCTTCGGTAAGCTTCGCTAACGCAGCCTTTTTTGCTAATTTTAAAAAGTATTTAGGTAAGCGCAAGCTTCAGTTAGATCCGAGAGTAGCGAAAACGAAGTCTGAGTAGCCGAAGCCAGCGTAACCACATTTGTGCAGGTTGTTCAAAGAACGTGAAAATATCACCGAAACCCAAATTAGTTTTGTGATGGTGCAACCAGTGTCTTTCAGGAGTAGTAATAAATAGAATTTGGCATAAAATATTGACAGGCTTTGAAGTTTGCCAACCTAGTACACTTATGTGTCTCCACCATACATGAAACTGACCAAGCAGTAATCCAGAGATAACGCCGATGGGAGAGAAAGACCACAAGACTACTGCTATAAGTACATAAGGCAAAGCTCCTAAGATACCATCTAAAAGAACTTGGGGATTAAAAGTCAAAATAGCGTAGTGGCGAAAGTCCTTCTTCCAGGAGTGGTGCGTTTTTAAATGTAGGCTACCAAAAACGTGCTCGGGTACGTGGTACAAGAATGTAGATAAAAAATCGCCAAAAAACAGTAATAACCAAGCAACAGCGATAGCCTCAAGCATTTGTACTCCTCAAGTAAGTTAAGAAAACTCCACAGAAAATATGCAAATTTTATGCTGTAGACGTAGACACCTGATTTTCTATGATGCTTGCATCATCTATGCATTTCATGGGTCTACACTCTAGTTAATTTGACTCAGAGTATATGTAATTGGGTTTGCAGTTTCATGAATCTACAATCCTTAATGCAGTAAACAGAAACTTGTAAGAACCTCCAATTTGGCTTTTAACTCTGGATTAATGGTAGTAATACATCCAAATCACGATAGAAATACTGTATTTTACCATAGTTACTACATAATCTTCTTACTAAGACATAGAGCGTAAGCAAAGGTTAAGTTAAAATTAGTACAAATTTAGGTTAAGGCGTTCTTCAGTATTATTAATACTAAGCTGATTGCAATTAAGTTTTAATTAAAAATTTAATTAGAACAATATAAATAAGCATTCTGCTAAGGTAGCCTGGGTTATCAAGGGGAGGAAAGCTACTTGATAATTAAATTAAGAAGCGACAAAATCTGGAGCATCTAGAATTAACTAGATGCCATAATATAAGAATCGTACTTGATTTTTGAAATTATCTACGTGGGCAGGGAGTAGGGAGTAGGGAATAAGAAATTAGGCTTTTCGATCTGTAGTGGGCTATGGGGGAGTGCCTAAACTTAAACTTTCTGCCCTAGTTTTGGACTTACCTCCCCTCCTACAGCAAGTATCCTTATTCTGTCGTAACTTTCGTCAGAAAATAATTTATCATTCGTGAGAGGTTAAGCTCGAATAGCATTTGTCAATAAGCACTCTTTACTTAAAATAGTGTTGAAATCGGGGTCGGAAACACAATTTTTGAGCAGGCGATGCCTACGGCGGGCTACGCCTACGCTTAATCTTGATACATATCATTCATTCTTGCCGCATAAGTTCAGTACAAAAGTTAACTTCATACCTGTGTTTATCCTAAATTTTCAGCATAATTTCTAATTGACAAAAGTAAAATTATCTTAACCTCTCACTGATGAGCATGGGGTGATTTCGCTCAATTTGGAACGAGTTTTCAATCCTTTCAACCGCCTATTCATCCCGCATTTATGCAACGCCAGTCTAATCGGGGCTTTTCAGATTTGGCATGAAAAGTCAGGTCAAGACAATGCTTGAATAAGTTCCCGAATTACATCTATTGCTGGTCTGCCTGTATGTTCACAATACTTTTCAAGGTTCTGGGCTTCATCTGATGTCAAGTTTAAGGTAATTCGCTTAAGCGCCCTTTTTTTACTGGAGGTTGCGAAACGGGAAAATTTAAGTGCAGCAGTTTTATTCATTGATTGATAGGCTAGATATATACAAACTTTATTTATCAAGCTTGCCAATTCCGAAATATCTTTACCAGTGAAAATCAGGATTTTTAGATTGAACTTAAGCTTTGCATCGCAAGTCTATTACTGAAGAATTAAGGTATTAAATAACTAACAGCACACGGAATGAATCTGCCATTACCCAAGTCCAAGAAGCTTTCGGCTGAAGAGATGATGTCAGCAATGTCCTACAAGCCAGATTGTCTGTTGAGCAAGCGGTGTTGAATTACTGAGACGAGTGGATTGCCAAAAGTGGCTTTCATCAGTGAATATTTTGGTAATATACCTGTTTTAAATTCTCTGCAACATAACATTATTAGTTTGTTATAGCTATTACCTCATATCTATAGCAACCTAGTAGATAATTCCTTTTAATCAAAGGTAATTACATCAACAGTGAGTTAATACATGACTTTACACAATTGGAGACGCAAGCGTGGCGTTGCACTTACTAACAAGGGGTTACAAAAAATTAAGGAAGCAAAGCATCAATCAGAAGCAAGAGAAAATTTTGGAAACAGGTATACTCTTGAAGAAATGAGTGCGCGATCGGGGTTATATTCCGCTACCATCTCGAAAGTATTGAATCGGGAAGGAGGAGTTGATAAACAGACTATTGAGAGGCTTTTTTCAGCTTTTAAGTTAAAAATAGATAAAGGCGACTATTCAAGCTCAAATACTCGTCTAGATTGGGGAGAAGCTATCTTTAACTCAGTTTTTTATGGACGTACAGAAGAACTTAATACCCTAGAGCAATGGATTCTTAATGAACAGTGTCAATTAGTTGCATTATTAGGGATAGGAGGCATTGGTAAAACAACCCTGTCTGTAAAATTTGCTCAACAGATTCAGGAAAACTTTGAGTATGTAATCTGGCGATCGCTACGAGAAGCACCACCTGCTAAAATTATTCTAGGTAACTTAATCCAATTTTTATCTGACGAGCAGGAAACGGAAGCAAACTTACCAGAAAGCTTTAGCGAGAGAGTATCACGACTACTCTATTATTTACAAAATCATCGTTGTTTGATAATACTTGATAATGCAGAGTCAATTCTCCGCAGTGGTAGCCGCGCCGGACTTTATCGAGAAGGATATGAGGAATATAGTGAGCTTTTAAGACGCGTGGGAGAAGCAACTCACCAAAGCTGCTTAGTGCTGACTAGTCGGGAAAAACCCAGAGAAGTGGCATTCCTAGAAGGACAAGCATTAGCTGTTCGCTCATTACCATTGAGTGGCTTAAAGGTGGCAGAAGGGCAAGAAATCTTAAAGCTCAAGGGACTATCGGCGGCCGAGGATGAATGGAAAGTAATGATTGAACGCTATGCAGGCAATCCATTAGCCTTGAAGATAGTTGCCACGACCATTCAAGATGTTTTTGATGGTAATGTTACTGGATTTTTGCAACAAGACACATCTGTTTTTGGCGACATTCGTGATATTTTAGAGCAGCAATTTGAACGCTTGTCAGATTTAGAAAAAGATATCATGTACTGGCTAGCGATTAATCGTGAGTCGATTACACTCTCAGAACTGCGAGATGATATGATATCACCAGTACCACAAGCGAAATTACTAGAAGCTGTAGAATCTTTAGGAAGGCGATCGCTAATCGAGAAAGCTACGCCTACGCTCATTGAAAAAACTGGATCGCTTTTTACTCTCCAGCCTGTGGTCATGGAGTACGTGACTAGTAGCTTGATAGAACTCGTATGTGAGGAGATTATCACTCAGAATATTGATGTATTCACGAGCAAAGCTTTGATAAAAGCGACAGCAAAAGAATATGTTAGGGATACTCAAATTCGCCTCATCATCAAACCAGTTATAAATGGGTTGCTTACTGTCTTTAGAAGTAAAAAAAACCTAGAAAATCACTTAGCTCAAATTTTAGCAACCCTACGAGATATATCCCCTCTAGAACAAAGTTATACGGCAGGAAATGTCTTTAACCTGCTTTGTCATTTAGAAATTGATCTTAGCGGTTATGATTTTTCTTATCTAACTATTTGGCAAGCCGACCTGCAAAACGTTAAGTTATACAATGCAAATTTTGCTCACGCCCATCTAGCTAAGTGCGTTTTTGTTGAAACTTTTGGTGGTATTTTTTCAGTAGCTTTCAGCCCTAATGGTAAACTTTTAGCTACTGGTGATACCAATGGAGAAATTCGCTTGTACGAAGTTGCAAATAGTCAGCAACTTCTGAGTTGTAATGGTCATGGTGGTTGGGTTTGGTCAGTCTCCTTTAGTCCCGACGGTCAGGTTCTTGCTAGTGGCAGCAATGACCAAACAATAAAGCTGTGGGATACCAATAATGGTCAGTGTATCAAAACTTTAGAGGGTCATAGTGGTGGAGTTCGTTCAGTCACTTTTAGTCCCGACAGTCAGGTTATTGCTAGTGGCAGTGATGACCAAACAGTGAAGCTATGGAATACCACTACAGGCAAGTGTCTAAAAACTTTACAAGAAGTTGGTTGTAGTGTATGGTCTGTTGCCTTCAGTCCAAAAAATTACATCTTGGCAAGTGGAAATGATGACTATACAGTAAGGCTGTGGGATATTAACAGCAGTTCATGTATTCACACCTTAGAGGGTCATACTCAGCGAGTATACTCAGTCACTTTCAGCCCTGACGGTAATACACTAGCTAGTGGGAGCCATGACCAAACAGTGAAACTTTGGGACACCAGTACTGCTCAATGTTTTAAAACTTTGCAGGGGCATACTGACTTAGTACATTCAGTTACCTTTAGTGTAGATGGTAATGCTCTTGTTAGTTGCGGTGATGACCAAACAGTTAAGGTATGGGATTTCGCTACTGGTGAATGCCTTAAAACTCTACAAGGACATAGAAGTAGGGTATGGTCTTTAGCAATATGTATAAATCAAAATGTTTGTGCTAGTTGCAGTGATGACCAAACAGTAAAGTTATGGGATATCAACACTGGTCAATGCATTAAGACTTTCCAGACTTATAATAATGGGATATGGTCAGTTGCTATCAGTTCAAACGATAACATCCTTGCCAGTGGCAGTAATGACCAAACAGTGACATTGTGGGATGCTATTACTGGGAGTTGTCTCAAAATCTTGCGAGGACATGCTAGGAGAGTCACATCAGTTGTGTTTAGTCCTGATTCTCACTTACTTGCTAGTGGCAGTGAAGACCGAAGCGTAAGGTTATGGGATCTGAGTACTGGTAAATGTCTTAAAATCTTGAGAGGACATACTAATCGAGTTACATCAGTTACTTTTAGTGCCGACAACCATTTTCTTGCCAGTGGTAGCGATGACCAAACAATAAGAGTATGGGATATCAGCACTGGTCAATGCCTTAATACCTTACGAGAACATAATGGTAGAACATGGTCAGTCACCTTCAGTTCTGACAGTCATACATTAGCTAGTGGTAGTCATGACCGAACAGTGAAACTTTGGGATGTTCGCATTGGCAGATGCCTTCAGACTCTACAGGGTCATGCTGATTGGATATATTCAGTCAGCTTCAATACGGATGCTTGCACCATAGCTAGTGGCAGTGGTGACCAAACGATAAAACTCTGGGATGTCAGCACTGGTAAGTGTCTCAGAACTTTACGAGGGCATACAAATACTGTATATTCAGTTGCTTTCAGTTTGGATGGTCGCATACTAGCAAGTGGTAGTGGCGACCAAACAGTGAAGCTTTGGGATGTTGACACAGGTAGCTGCTTAAGAACTTTATCAGGACATACTAGGTGGGTTTGGTCAGTGTGCTTTAGTCCAGATGGCCAAACTGTGGTCAGTTGCAGTGAAGATGAGACAATTAAGATTTGGTATGTAGAAACAGGTGAATGCTTGAAAACTTTGAAAAGCAAAAGCCCTTATGAGGAAATGAATATCACTAGTATAACTGGGTTAACTGAGTCTCAGAAGGATACTTTAAAAGCTTTAGGAGCAGTTGAGTATTAATTGAAGAAAAGAATTCAGAAGTCAGAATCAGGGCGCTCGTAAGCGTTGTGTTAGCGACGTAAGAGCATCAGACTCGCTACCGCAACTCTTGTAGAGGCTCCGCCAACACGAATGAATGCTATCAGTTGGGAATTTTGCGTTTCAGTAGCGAAACTGCACCTAAAACGCTGTATGCTAATATCCCTAATGCAGCAGATGGTTCAGGTACTGATGCTAGGTTAAGTGCTGAGAAAGCTAATTCTCCAATTAGTTTATGAGTTTTAGTTGTAGGATGAACTTCGTCCCAAAACACAAATTTTTCAGGATTACATAAAACTTGTTGTGTAGGAACATCTATGGGGACTACTGATAAGTCTTTACTGATACAAGAGTTGGTCACGTTTGTAAAACCGAATTCATCTGGAGCAGCAATAATCCTATCAAATAGGGAATTAACATTCAGTTCTATAATGTTGATATCGGGATCTAATTGTTGCCTCAAAGATTTGAGTGTCGTGTTTAAGCTAGAGTTATGTGTGCTGCTGAATGTGTTGAATAAGTTGGAACGTTGACTATCGAAATTTGCAAAAGGCAATTTTCCCAAATCTGGCAAGTTGACCACCATGATATCTCTAGCGCCATCAGCAACAAGCGATGTCAATGCTGCTGATAAATTTCCCACTGTATTGGTAGGGTTGGGAACACCACCGAAAAAGTAACTTAAGTAGTCATTAGTACCAGCCCAAATAATATATAGAGCATTAGGATCGGCTGTTTGTGCTGATACAAAACTATTTATTTCTTGCTGTAATCCTGGTAAGCTAGGTAAACCAATATTCTCAGTTCCTGTCGTCGCACCACCAAAAGCAAAGTTATTTTTCAGATTTAATGTTAATCCTAAATCAGAGGCAAGATAATCAACCCAAATTGGGCCATTAGAAAAACGTCCATTATAGTAGGTTGGACTTGGAGGAATAACTCCGTTAGTGGCATTCAATACATTACCACTATCAGAAAAACTGTCTCCAAAGACGTAAATATTGTCATAATCCTTTGCTAATACTTTCAGTGGAAATATCAAAGATAATAGCAAAAATCCTGTTGTTATAATTTGTCTTTGCACAGTTAATTCCTTAATCTGGTTTCAACTTTGTAAAGAAGTCCTTAAAGAGGAACTTCGCTCGAATGTTTAGAGCTTTCTTTTGCTGATTTAGAGCTTTCAAGAGGGTCAGGACTTAGCGCTACATTACCCCAGCGCATAACGTTCGCAGAAATAGCACCGGCTGCTCCGAAGCCATAGACGAGAACTAGGTCATTTTCGCGAATCTTGCCCAATTTTGCAGCATAGTACATATTGGCGACAGTAAGCACTGGCCCAATGTTTGCATATTGAGAATAGAGATCAATCGTCCGTTCTGGATCAATGCCCAGTACGCGTATGCAGAAGCTAGCAAACCAAGCTGTAGATGTATTGAAAATAAAAAAGTCAATTTGCTCGAGTGTTACACCGGCTGCGGCGATCGCACCCTCACAGCATGTACGGAGAAACCCCACGGCTGTTGAGCGAGTTACCTTGTTGGCTTCCTTGCATAGCTTCATGCGAAGCCGTGGATTGCCTTGCGCGTCCGTCGTAAGTTGAGGAAAAACTACATTACACAACTCACCAGCATGAATGGTCTTTGTGCCAAGAATTCCCTGATTCGATTCTAATGAACCAACCACGAAAGCTCCGGCACCATCACTAAGAAACCATGACATGGTATCATCTTCGTCAAAAAAGCGAGAGTATGTGCATGAGATAACTACCAAGACGTTGCGGTACTCTCCTGCTCGTACCAAGGCACAGGCGGTTTGAAGCGCAATTGGTGTGCTGCCACATGTTGCATCAAGATTCCATGCAGCACCCTCCAGACTAAGTTTATGGGCAAGGAAAGCTGCATTGCCTAGCCCGATTTTTTCGGGCCATACAGAAGCGACAATCATCAGATCAACGTCTTTAACAGAAAGTTTAGCCGCTTCGAGGGCATCTCTTGCAGCACGCTCCTCTAACGTCAGTGATGATTCGCCAGTACCAAGTACCCATCGCTCAACAGTACCACGAAATGGATCTGACAGATATGGCATCATTTCTAGGTCAAACTCGTTGCTAGGGGTGGAGCCTGCGAGCGAAAACATCCTCGCCAAACTTTTCTGCTCTGCCTGAGCAATTAACTCAGGGTATTTTTGTCTGTAGTAATCATTAGTACGTCTAATGCTGGGAAAGCTGACTGCGATCGCCCGAATACCTACTGGGTAATCCACCATAACTAATCTCCTCTGAGTAATTATTCGTAGCGCCTTGTGAAATTAGACTGTCGAGACGGCTTCTTATTGGTGCAGGGCAGGCAGGTTCGATGATTACATCAACAACAAACGGATCGGGCGATGCCATAGCTTTTTCTAGCGCCCCTTGAATGTCGTACTCGCTTTGAACACGGATACCATCAGCTCCCATCCCCTGAGCAATCTTGACGAAATCCACTTGGGGAATAGTTGCATCCACGCTGTTGAAGCCCTGATACGTCATTCCCTGTTCGCACATATTGTAGCGACCGTCGTTGAGTACAATCCAGACGGCGGGAATTTGGAATCCTACCGCAGTGTTTACCTCGCTGTTCATGAGCATAGCACCATCCCCGACAATAGCAACTGCCTTGCTATTCCGTGCTAAGGCAGCACCCACGACACCAGTCACAAAGTGTCCCATAGACCCAAAGCCAGTGCTGATTCGGAAACGATACGGTTTGGTAAATTGCAGCAGGTGAATTGCCCAAACCAACGAGTTACCCACTTCGGTCATGATAACTGCATTGCTCTGTTCAACAATCACCTGTTGAATCATATTCATAAGCACATCTGGCCGCACTTTACCCTCAGCACGCGGATGGATTATATCGCGCTTATACCTCAGCAGTGAGGTAAATGTAGAAGTACTAGAGCGCTCAGGAAAGTACTTCAGTAATGCCTTGACAAACACTCCCACATCGGACTGGATGGCGAATGTTTTGACAAATGGATATGCGGTTCCTGGTACTTTTGGGTCTATGTCAACATGCAAAAAGCCGCGCCTGGAAATCATCTCAGGGTTCCAAAACGATGTCAGTTCACCAAGCCGTGTTCCTAGTACGAGTATGTGCCAAGGACGCTGCTCCTGCATATACGTCAAAACTGACTCATGTCCGCCAAAGCCGGTGACACCTACGAACTGAGGATGGTTTTCTGGAAAGATGCCCTTACCCCGTGGTGAACACATTACAGCAGCACCAGTTCTCTCAGCAAGCTGGCGAATCTCTTTTGCAGCACCTCGTGCCCCGAAACCGACCCAGATTGCAAACGGCCCCTCACACAGTAACTGAACACTTTTTGCGATTGTTTCCTCAGTTGCTGTTACTATACCGTGAGACAGAGTTACGCGTGGCAATGATGTCTTTAATGAACTTGTCTGGATATTTGTAGGAATACTTATATGAGCTACGAATCCCTCTGGTTGTCCTAGTCCAAGAGCAAGCCTTCGAGAAACCTCTGGGAGTTCATCGCTGGATTCAAGAGTGGTTGCATAATGGAATATTTGCCCAGAAGTAAAAATCCCGGCGCTAGGCATTGTGTAGGTGCTAGTTTCTTGGCAAGCCCACCGGCCACGCTGTGGTGCTGAGGTCGAAGCTGACACGAAAATGACCTTAGCGCCCTCCCAACGGGCAGCTAACAGCCCTGTTAAAGCGTTGGTGATCCCCGGCCCTGTGGTAGTGAATACCACAACCGGGCGATCGCTAGCAAAATGCGCCTCAATGGCTGCAAAAGCTGCTCCGGCTTCGTGGCGAAAGTGTAACACCTCGATGGGACTTTGATGTAACGCAGCCCACATTGGACCGATCGCGCCTCCCGAAACACCAAAGGCATACTGCACTCCCATATCTTGCAGTATTTTTACCACTGCCTCTGCTACTGAAAAAGGCCTGGATGGCTTGCTATGAGATTGCTGTTCGGTTGAGTTTGATTCTTTACTGTTATTTGCTTTTGTATCTTGAAATCTGACATCCATAGAAAATACAAGAAAATATACTTAGGAATAATTTCCTTTGTGAGATAATATTATCCCACACCCAAAGTAATCAGCGTGAATATTTGTCGTTTAAATCAGGCAGCAAGCAGCTATGCTGAAGGTAAGAGGCAAGAGGATTTTAGCCTACTTCATAATAGAGTTTAGTTTGGTTGTGCCAATCGACTTGCTTATCTTTACACAGTTTAGTCTTTTGTTGTCTACTTACTTGAACTCTGCTTTGATCAATAAATGTTTAGAAAGTTTAAGAGTTGCAAATGTGGCGATGCCTGCGGCGGGCTGCACCAATGCAGATGGGTGAACCCATCTTTTCGTTTGTGAGAACTGAACACTATTAATCAAGCTCTGGAGTATAAAAAATGATTGACTTCAATCAGTATAAAGCTTTAACTTTCGATTGTTACGGAACCTTAATCGATTGGGAGAACGGTATCTTACGGGTGCTAAAGCCACTTCTGCTGGCACATAACACTAATTTGGATGATGAGGAAATTCTAGAACTGTTTGCTGAATTTGAAGCAGAACTGGAAAAGGGCGATTATATCAAATATCGGGAAGTTTTGAAGAGAGTAGTCCAGAAATTTGGTGAACGATTTGGTTTTGGGCCAACTGCTGAGGAACTAAATTCACTTGCTGATTCGATTCAGCATTGGCTGCCTTTCGCTGATACAATTGAGGCACTTAAAACCCTCAAGCAAAAGTTTAAGCTGGTAATTATCTCAAATGTAGATGACGATCTCTTTGCTTTCTCGGCAAAGCACTTGCAGGTGGAATTTGACCAGATAATCACAGCAGAACAGGCAAAAAGCTACAAACCCTCCTTCAACAACTTCAGACTGGCTATTGAAAGAATTGATTTGCCGTTAGAGCAGATATTACATGTTGCTGCTAGTGTATATCATGATATCGTTACAGCCAAATCTCTGGGACTTTCAACAGTCTGGGTAAACCGTCGAGCAGACCAAAAAGGACTTATAGCCACAGGTTCAGCAATAAGTCAAGCTGATTTAGAAGTGCCCGATTTAAAGAGTCTTGCTGCTTTAAGTTTAGCGAAATAATATCGAGGAATAGCTACTCAGTGCCTAGAACTGTTTCGACGAGAATCTGTTGTTACAAAACGAAACAGGGATTGCAACATAGATTGATTCTGTCTTAATCTGGAAAAACTACTACTCCAGTTTGACGCAACGTTCACCCTTCTTTTTAGGGCGACGCGCAAGGGACGAGTAAAGCTCGTAACAACCCTCTGATTCTGGCTCTTCAGGATCAGCTTGTTCAAGAAAACACTTTGATATGCCTAAAACGATGAAAGCATCTGCTAATTTCGACTTTGAAGACGAGAAATTTAATGCACCGCCTTCTCAAGTCCTTCCCTGGTGTCAGATGATTAATCCTCGATATGGCACAGATGGTATGCAATCCCACGGTTTGGCAATTAAGCTGGATAATGCTAATGCTGTCGGCTTTGTGCCAGATGATAATTGGCAGCAAGTGGAGCATGAATTTACCTCTGGAGTTGAAACGGTCTTTATTTCCACTACTCCACGCGTAGTTATAGTGCGTCGGGGGCCATTATCTGTTAAAGACCGGGAAAGTGGTTTAAAACTGGGTACGCTCAAAGAGAATTATGATGCTTTTTTAGCCGACAAACTTAAATTTAAAACCTTTACTCGCTATCTAATTTTTCTAGTGGGAGAGAATAAAAAGTTTTTACATGAATTACCACTACAACTAACTCTTAATGGTGCCGCCGGAGCAAGTTTTAGCAAAACCTACTGCGAATATCAACAAGGCAAAGTAGTTAGTGGATTTGTCGCTGAACTAGAAAAGGCTTATGCTGTTTATCGCAAGCAACCCTTGACACCAAAAGGCCCATTGTTCCACGCTCACGGCATTTTTTGTCCAATAATTGAGTGTGAAGAAAGAGGTATTGAACCAAATACAGTTTTGGTAGCTTCAACTGTAGACTACAAACATCCCACGGTAGGGACTTTAACAGAATACTTAATTGCTTCCGATTCTCTTGAGTCTAGAATGATTTGCAAGACTTTTGAAGAATACAAAGATTTTGGGAAGGAACCTGTAAAATCAGAAACGCCTAAATTGGCAATGGCAGGAGTTTCTAACTCTTATGTTTATGCTGATGAAGATGATTTTGCTTATCCACCTTACTAAAAAAAAGTGAGGAGTGAGGAGTGATGAGTTTTGAATTAATAACTCCTAACTCCTGTACAGACGCGATTAATCGCGTCTCTACTCCTAACTTTATTCCTTGAGCAGCAAATAATATAGTGAACCATTACCGCCTGTGATGCCAGCGCGATCGCCTGCTAGTTTACCAGACCCCATGAAATAATCTACCCGGCCTGGGCCTTTGATGGCGCTTCCTGTATCTTGGTCAAGTACAAAGCGGCTGACAGTACGCCTTTCTAGTTTGCCACCACCAGCAGGATAGGGAAATGAGTTGTAAATCAGCGCTAGCGCTCCCGGTGGCATGAGAGACTTATCTGTAGCAATGGAACGTTCTGCTGTTACTGGCACATGAATACTACCAGTAGCGGGTCTACCGCCTGTTTCTTGGAAGAAAATAAATCGTTCCCAGCGTGGCAGATAATTACTCAACTCCTGAGGCTTTTGTCGGAAGAAAGCAGTCATCCGTGGCATTGTCAATCCTGCCAATGGAAGTTTGCCATCTTTGGCTAGTTCTTTGCCGATGCTAGTCCAAGGGTAATCAGTTCCACCTGCATAGCCAACTGACGTTGTTTTGCCATTAGTTAACTTAATTTGGGCAGAACCTTGGATATGTACCATGTATGCGTCTAAACGATCGCGGAACCAAAGCAGTTCTAAACCGTGCAATTTACTCTTATTCCCTTTTAAACCATCCTTCCCTTCCAAATCAATTCGTTTTGGGTGGGGTTTTCGCCATTGGCTAAAATCAGGTGGTAGCCGATAAAGAGGATACTTATATATTGCAGTCCTGACACGGCTGGCGGTGTAAACAGGTTCGTAGTAAGCAGTGAACTTAACAGTACCTTTGCCATCGTTACCCACAGACTGGTAAAAAACAAACTCTCGGCTGACAGCAGCTTGTAATTGCGCTGCTGACTTAGAACTGATAACTAGTTGGCGGAAGCGTAACAAACTTCGGCGGACGCGATCAAGGGTAATTTCCCTCATCGGATAATTTTGATATGCTGCGATCGCCTCATTCTTTGTTAGGTAAAGAAGACTGTTATCAATGGAAGCCAACAGCGCGTTGCGATCGCCTATTTTACCCCTTTGACCCCAAATTTGCTCATCCCAACCCAAGCAAGTCTGCTGGAACCTACAATCGCTTCCGATAGCGATTGGTTTTAGGGGTGGCGTTATCTCAGGAGTAATTGGTACTGGCTGAGGTGGAAGATCAGGAGTTATGGGTACTGGCAACGGCAGGAAGTTAGGAACCTGAGCAACAGCCGACCAGAGAGGGTTTACAAGGGCAATTCCCAGACTTAAGGAAAGCAAAGCAAAGGTTTTTCTCATCATTTAGTTGAATCTTTCAACACTAGAACTAAAAACGGGTTCTACCCGGATTGCCACAACTCGGGAAGGTCTTACTACCATATATTCCCCTTGAATATTTTTGATCGGCACGCTAATAAAGTCATTTGAAGCAGATTTTGGCACAAGTTCGCCGCTATACCACTTCTGAAACTCTTGAATAGTAGGAAAACGTACTTCTTCTCGGTGGCCGCTTTCCAATAGGAGGTATACGGCATATTCATTTGGAGTTCTAGCCATAAGAGTTGAATTATTTAAAAAACATTCAACCCATTGTTAACCACGTAACCCCCGAATGAAAAGGGTAAGCATACGGGAGGTTGGAAGTAAGGGGGCAGGGGAGGCAGGGGGAGCAGGGGAGGCACAGGAGACAAGGGGACAAGAGGTGAGAACTTGAAACAAGTCTTTCCCCTTGTCCCCAATTCTCCTTGTCCCCAAGTCCTCTTACCCATGCCCAATCCCCAATCCCCAATGACTCTTCACTGTAGACGCCTAATCCTTTAACCAGTTCCTGAAAAGTCTAATCCTCAAAAAATCTTCAAATCTCAGCACTACCTACCTACTTTCTATCTCAAGAAACCTTCCTAAAGCTGGTAGTTGTGCCAAGATTAATTTGAGGACTTAAGGCTTGTGACACAATGTTAGGACAATTATTAGACGGACGTTACCAAGTTCTCCAGGTCTTAGGTAAAGGTGGATTCGGTCAAACCTACATAGCACAAGACACCCACCGACCAGGATTCCCGAAATGCGTTGTCAAACACCTTAAGCCCGTCACTCGTAACTCTGAATTTCTCGAAACTGCCAGACGGCTATTTACCAGTGAGGCAGAAACACTAGAAGAATTGGGTTACCATGACCAGATTCCTCGACTTTTAGCTTATTTTGAACACAACCAAGAGTTCTTCTTGGTGCAAGAGTTCATTGAAGGGCATACTCTAAAAGCAGAACTGTTTCCCAATCAAGCTTGGACAGAAGAGAAAGTAATTCAACTTCTCCAACAGATGTTGGCTATTCTGGAATTTCTTCACAGCCGCAACGTTATCCATCGAGATATTAAGCCGGACAATATAATTAGGCGGCAACAAGACGGCAAGCTAGTACTGATTGACTTTGGTGCAGTCAAACAAGTCCAAACTCAACTGCTTACACTTCCAGGGGGCACAGAGGCTACTATTGCCATTGGCACTCCAGGATATATGTCTACAGAACAGGGTCAAGGTAAGCCGCGCCCAAACAGCGATATTTATTCCTTGGGCATTATTGCTATTCAATCGCTGACGGGGTTAAATCCTATAAACTTTGAGGAAGACGTAGATACTGGAGAAATTTATTGGCAGCATCAAGCTAACGTTAGTTCTGAGTTGGCATCTGTGCTATCTAAGATGGTGCTACACCACTTCAAACAACGCTATCAGTCTGCGGCTGAAGTTCTACAAGTGCTTAAGCATCTCGATACTAAAATAGAAGCGCAATCACTTCAACAATCATTTTTTACGCAACCGCCTGAAGCTTCACTTTCTCAACAAAACTCAATTAGGTATCCGCATACTTCTATCCTGTCACCGGAAAATTACAGTCGCTTGGAAACAATTCTTTTGGAATTTGTCGGCCCCGTTGCCTCAAGATTACTACGACAAGTTGCAGCATCAGCGCCCAACTGTGAAGAATTAATTAGTCAATTGGGCGTTCATCTTCAAGGAAATCAACAAATTGATTTTAAGAATAAAACAAGGTTTTTACTAGATAAACGTACTTCACTACAAAAACTTACTGTTCAATCTGAATTGAAGCAAAATAATTTACCAAACCAAGAACCTCAAATAATCAACGATAGCTTTGTGCATCAGTGCGAACGAGAATTGGCTGATTTAATTGGGCCAATAGCTAGGTTCTTAGTCCAAAAAGCTGTTAGGTCTTCTGGGCAAAGTTCTCGTGCAGAATTTGTAAATGTTTTAGCATCACAAATTACTGAACCTCAAAAAGCTTTGCAATTTCAGGAACGCCTACTTTCTTAATTTTTTAACCACTGCGTTTTTCTATCCGTAAATTACGAATTATTAGCTCTGGTTATTCAGCATTTCCATAGCTATTTTTAAGCTAGCTTTCATCCGATTAAATGCTTCTGCTAAACCACCAATTTCATCTTTGGAGCTTTCTTCAAAATCAGCATCCATATCACCAATACTAACTTTTTGAGCTATTTTCTCTATTCTTCTGATGCGCTGAATCACATATTTTTTGATTAAAAAGTTAATTACGAAAACTACGATCGCAAAAATCGCAATTAAAAGTCCCATTATCAACATCCAAGTTCGTTTGGCATTGGCAAAAATCTCTTCGGAAGGAACAGAGACTATTTGGGCAGAAACAATATCATTTAGCTGCCAGCCAAAACCATTTTCCAAGCCATAAGTTATCAACTGACTTTTAGGAGCTTGATCTGGTGTAGAATGACACCGCAGACATTGCTGTTGTGTAATCTTAAGTGGTTGTGCAATATAAAATACTTCACTTTCTGACAAGGTGCGAAAGCCTGTAATTTCTAGAGTATTAGGTTCGTTACGAAAACGCTCTACAAGTTGAGTTTCAAAATTATCGGCTTTATCTGCTAAATTAGTTGGATTGAGTGTTGCATCTTTATGAAAAAAGTTGCTATATTGCGGGTTTTTACGAAAATTTTCAAAAACCTCTTTAGCGGAAAAAGTCGGTATTACTTCAGGGGTGAACGTTGAGTTTAATTCTACTCTCGGTTCTAATAGGGGAACTATACGATTTTGTGTATAGTTTCTAACTGCGTTTACCATTTGGATGAGAATCTCGGCTTGGGAAACCACTTCATTTTGCGCCCTTCTCTGAAGTACACTGGATAAGGCAACGCCACTACCCAAAATACTGACTATGAAAACCAATATTAAAAGTAAGTTAAATTTAGCACCTATTTTTAAGTTCTTTAACGTAATGTTGTTTAACATAACCTAACCAACTAAGGCGATATCTGAGTTTGTCTAATATTTATTTATACCTGTTAGAAATTATCTCAACAATATTTAAATAAATGTTAATTTTTTGTCGCAATATAACCTATTTAGACAGCAATCAAATCTATCTAAATTAGTCTTGAAACCTAAGTAATTCTCTTAAGCATAATAATTAATGATGTTTTTGCGATTTCCCCGTCGTTTCTTTCTGTTTAATCTGCTAGGTTTAACATTTGCCGCTTGTCAATCACCACGGGAGTTTGAAGGCACATTAACTATTGGTGTTATCAATTATGGTGGAGGCGACCAAATAATTAATCAATATGCTAAATTTAATAATTACTTGGGCGAGAAGACAAATGCATTAATTCAGCTAGAGCCTGCTTTTAATGAAAATAAAGCGGTTGAGCGACTTGAGGCTCGTGCTTGGTCGTTGGTATTTGCTCCACCGGGTTTAGCTGCGATCGCGATCGCACGTCACCAATATGTTCCTCTGTTTCCTTTAATAGGTATTAGTAATTTGCGTTCAATCTTTGTTGTTCGCAAAGACAATCCAATATCCGAATTAAAACAACTACAAGGTCAAACAATTGCTTTAGGTCAGTTAGGTTCAGCAACAGGATATTATTTTCCACTTTACAATCTTTTTGGTACAACACTAGCACAGATTCTATTTGCACCTACGCCTAAAGCCGCGTTGGAATTGGTCGCTGAGGGAAAAGCGATCGCCTGTGCTGTCTCGGAGGCTGAATTGAGTCTCTACGGTTCACAATTGGGGTCAACCCAATTCCGCATCCTATTTAAAGACCTTCATTATGTACCCTTGGGTGTAGTCTTAATTGGGCCTAATGTCGAACGTAACCGTCAAGAGTTCATCCGTAAAGTAATGAGCGATGCGCCTTCAGGTTTAGCTCAAGAAGTAGGGTATGTACCCAATGGACAAGTACCAGATTACAAATACATGATTTCTGTGGTTGATCGGGTCAGTTCTATTACTTCCAAGCTGCAAAATAAACCTGTTCGCTTATTTTAAATACTAATTCAAGGGGATTTTAGAGTAATAGTTAGATAACTTATAAACTGCTCAATAAAACAATTTGAATCGTGCTAGTTGGTTTTGAAGCGTTCCTGTTAGAATTTTATTTAATTCAGTGGTGTCTTGGAATTGCAAAATTTGCTGTGTGGGTAAGTCGAAGGGAAATTGGCCTTCAAAATCGGGGCGTTGCATCTGCGCTAGTAAAATCTGTTCAGAACGCTTACTTTGGATAGCGTAGCCAATTTCAATACAGACATTAGGGCTAGGAATTACTTGGGGAATTTCTTTACCATCAATACTAGCAATGGGCGTGGTGTCAGCAATAAATAACAAACTCTTACGGATTTTTCGCATGATCGTGCGGTTAATCCGTACAGTCGCATCACTGGGACGAGAGGATTCTACTAATGTTAGGGGAAGGCGCGATCGCTTGTTTAAACTGTCCAAACTTTTTCGCAGTTCTTCTCTTAAAACATTTGTGGCTGCGGCATACTCTGTTTGATACGATAAAAAAATCGTTGGTTCTAACTGAGCCAACAGCGCCTGTTTGGTAAAATAAATTTCATGACTAATTAAGTCAATGTTGGCTACGCAATAGCCACCACTACCTTCAATATAAAATTCAATATTTTCTCCTTCCAGATAGCGTCCAAACCAAGTTGATTTCCTAACTTCGTCGCTTTCTTCTAAAAAGTCTGCTCGCAATGCCGATCTCAGCAAGCTTTTTTTACTTAAGCGAATGTCTGGCGGACGTTTTTCCAGTTCTGGAATCGGCTCGTAATCCTGTAGATACCACGCTCTAAGCGCAATAATTGACATAAGGCGCTATTTAAACTATTTTTCACTATTTAACTTCGTATAATCTTACACTAAGAGGAGTCCCTATCTTAGACTTCTCTTTACACACAACAACACCCGAACCTCTACTCGCTGAACTATTTCCTCTTTATTATTTATCATAACCAGGGATGTACTAACTTTCATCGCTTGTGTAAACAAGTTATAAAGACCAGTTACAGCGCCCCCGAATCTTCCATCTTTGAGGAAATAGCAGTTTTCGTGTTGGGTGTTGGTGTGTTTTGACGAGACAGATTTAAGTTAAACAGCGTCTTTTACCTCTTAATTACATTCCAAATGCAGCTGTTATTATCTGCCAAGGGAAGCTTTATTAGCTTCTGTTATTAAATTATCACTTCTGGATACTAAGGATTTTTTTTGCAACTAAACTTTACTTTAGTCATTGGTCATTTGTCTTAGTCAGGGTTTAAATCTCCGTCTGAAATTTCTTTAATTGATTTTGGATTTTGAATTGTTAACGATTCCTCTAGCTTTAGCGATCTATTCTGGCTGGAGGCGTGACGGGAATTTCAATCCAGAACTCTGTACCTTGGCCAGGTTCTGAAATGCACTCCATTATTCCACCATGTTTTTCAACAATAATCTGATAGCTGATTGCCAATCCTAGTCCTGTACCCTTACCCACAGGTTTGGTAGTGTAAAATGGGTCAAAAATCCGCCTTTTCACCTCTTCAGTCATCCCAGACCCATTGTCGCTAATACGAATTAATAGACGAGAGCCGTCTGCTGAGACTCTAGTGGAAATGTGAATAGTGGGCATTTGGTATTGAGCATTCTCCTTGTCCCTCTTACTCCCATTCCCCATTAGCGCATCTATGGCATTGCTGATAATATTCATGAATACCTGATTCATTTGACCGGCATAGCATTCCACCCGTGGTATGTTGCCATAGTCTTTGATGACCTCAATGCCTGGAAATTCACCATTACCTTTGAGCCGATGTTGCAAAATCAACAAGGTGTTGTCAATGCCTTCATGCAGGTCAACACGCTTGTTTTCAGCCTCATCCAAGCGAGAAAAACTGCGTAACGACAGCACTATTGAGCGGATGCGATCGCTTCCTACTTGCATTGAAGTCATGATTTTTGGGAGGTCTTCTACCAAAAATTCAAAATCCATTGCTTTGATAGCGGCGCTAATTTCACTATGAGGCTGAGGATAGTGTAACTGGTAGAGACGTAAAATTTCTAGTATTTTTTCAGTGTAATCACTGGCGTGGCACAGGTTAGCGTAAATAAAGTTAACAGGGTTGTTGATTTCGTGGGCGACACCCGCCACCAACTGTCCTAAACCGGACATTTTTTCGGTGTGAATCAATTTTGTCTGTGTTTCTTGGAGTTCATGTAGGGTATGCTCTAACTGGGCGGCTTGATTTCTGGCTTCAGCTTCGGCATTACAGGTTTGTTCATAGAGTTGCGCTTGTTGAATCGCGATCGCAGCCTGATCTCCTAACTGTTGCAATAAATCAATTTCTGCATCTTCCCAATTTCTAGGAGTCTCACACTCATGGGCTATTAATAACCCCCATACTTCGATACCTATATTAATCGGAACTATTAAGGTTGCTTGCACTTGCAGACTCTGTAAAAACTTTCGATGACAATCATTTAAAGAAGCTGTCGAAACGTTGCTAATTACCCGGACTCTGCCCTGACTATATAGATGGGTATACTCATCAGGAAAGCAATCGGATGGTGCATTCATTCCCAAAACTGACTGCCAATTACCATTAATCTCTTCGACAATTACCGATTTCCTCTTCAGTTCAAAAATTACCATCCGGTCTGAGTTTAGCAGGGCACGGACTTCCCGAACGATGGATTGCAGAGTTGTCTGCAAGTCTAATGTGCGGCGAATATGCTCTGTGACTTGCTTGAGTACCTTGGTAAATAGTAATGATTTTTCGAGTTCATAAGTTTGCTCTTGCACCCGCAGTTCTAAGTTGCCATTCAGGGTTTGTACCTGTCTAAACATCTGTTGCTGCTGAATTGCCATTGAGAAATGATCGTACAAGGCTTGCGCTAATGAGATGTCTTCCGGTTTCCACTGGGCTGATTGCCCCTTTTTTTGCTCTCGCCAAAGCTCAAAGGAAAGCTGGGGTAACAATTGCCGCCGATTTTTTTCACATCGTCCTGCCCACAAGATTTCCGTTTCAAATTCAGAACGAAAAATGCTTAATACACCGATAAATTTTTCCCGGTCATGTATGGGAATCACCATAAGTCCGCGAATTTGAGTTGAACGGAATGCTAAAGCTAAAACTCGCAAATGTGGTTCTTTATACAGATCAGTTGTTGCCCAAATATTACCTTGTTTAAACTCAGCCATCCAGTTTTGCCAGATAGGATGCTGTTCGATAATATTGTTATATAACTCGTAGGGGAGTGTCGGTTGAACGCCCCAGGTGTATAGTTCCTGACTCTGTTCAATGTAAAGCCTGCCACCTGTTCCATTGAAGGCGGTAATAACTTCTTCTAGCGCCCCCTGCAATTGGACTGTTGGCAGTTTATGTAATAGTGTGGTTACTCGGTTAATAGTAGCTTCTCGCTCTTGCTTGGTGCGAGCTGCGGTGAGTAGATTACTTTGAGCGATCGCTATTGCTACTTGGTCAGCTACTTGCTGCAATACTTTTAGTTCCTGCTTGGAAATTTTTCGCGGTTTACTGTGATGAGATACCAACAATCCCCACAATTTAGGCTTTGCCGATTCTTCTTGTAGATCGCAATCTAAAATTGGTACTATCAACGAAGACTGCACACCCATTGCCTTTAAGTATTGAATATGGCACGGGTCTACCTGCCGATAGTGGATATTAGTTCGTAGAAGTTTACCAGTTTCTTTTGACTGTAGAGGCGATAGCCCGATCTTCCCGTTTGCCACATCCACGATCGAACGTTGCCCTACTAACAAAAACATCTCCCTAGCTTCTTGTGGAATATCATCAGCTGGGAAGCGCTGCCCCAATAAGGATGGCAGACGCTGCTCATGGATAGATTCAGCAATAACTTCACCGCTACCATCGCTATCAAAACGATACACTTTTACCCGATCTGCACCCAAAAATAAACGGACTTGGCTAACGGTAGTCGTTAATATGTCTTGGAGGTCGAGCGATCGCCTGATCTGGTTTATCATCTGGTGCAGTAAACTTTCTTGATCTAAGCTTTGCTGCAACCCGTTTGGTTTATGGGTAAATGTCATTGTCTATGTACACCATGACTGAAGTATAATTTTTTTTATAATTGTCAATGATAAAAGTTTTAAACTTAACAATGCCTTGATTTTCATCCCATTTCCAAAAATTCCTGCGACAAATGCATTTGCTCTGGGCGTACATCTGTTGCCAATATCTTTGAAAATGGATCAGAGGATATTTGAAAAGGATATTTTGCTTGTTCTCTCTACCCTTATTAAGTGGATTTAGTGAGATATCAAATTTTTTGTATCATTAGATACTCTAAATATATCCTTTTAAGTCTAATGTTAAGAAAATATTAATCATTAACACTTATTAATTTTATATTCTCAATTACTAAAGTATTTCAGTAAAATTACTTAATTTATTGTTTTAAAAACTACGTTAAATTAAAAATATTTTTTACCTTTTTTGCACATTCATTTAACTATTTAAATTTTTTCAAAGAAATAACTAAATTGATTCGCAACTGTTTCAAAGATTTTTGGTTGGGGAATTTTACTATTCCCCGTCGAATTCCTAATTTTATATTGAATGTAACTATCTTGATTAAATTATTCGTAAATTACCGTTAAAGATAGTAAGTTACGGATTTCTTCACGCACACTCATAAGGATTTTGCCGAGATGGTTAAGACCTGCTCTATTAGCACCACAGCCCCAAAAAGAATCGGTTGGGGAGTTTTCAACCAAAATCTCATCGCCTGTCTTGAGGAGAACTTCTCTAATATCAATATGAGTGATAAACTTTTTGAGGACAGCCTCTCGCATAATTTCAGTTTTGACCAAATCCCAGTCTCGACGGAGTTGGCGAGTGCTACATCTTCCCAACGCGGCAGCTTCTTCTGGGGTAGCGGCAGCATGGATGACGGGTATAATTGCCGCATCTGTGCTGCCAACAAACTTTTGCGCTTGATAATAATGCTCAACCGTTGGCCAGTAAGTACCCTGGATATGGATTCCGTGGGGAGAAAAGTTAGAAAAACAGCCATAAGGCTGCCAAACCTTATAAAAGTAAATGGTCATTTGAAAATTGCTCTTTTATATATTCAATTTCAGGGTAGCTGAAAGATCGCACTCGCAACCCAAAATCGAGCTTATCAAACAGATTTTCTCTTGGTTGATATCAGTAGGGATTCTTCCCAACGACTTATAAAGATTATCAGACTTATATCGCAATACAGTTCAGTGAGTGATGTTTGACCTCGGAAGATTCCCCCAACTCCCCTTAAAAAAAGGGCTTAGTTCCCTTCTTTTTAAGGAG
The DNA here is from genome assembly GCF_003113895.1 of Nostoc commune NIES-4072. Classification (NCBI taxonomy): domain Bacteria; kingdom Bacillati; phylum Cyanobacteriota; class Cyanophyceae; order Nostocales; family Nostocaceae; genus Nostoc; species Nostoc commune. The sequence continues at coordinate 5,109,778 of NZ_BDUD01000001.1, forward strand.
TGTTAAGGAGGATCAAGCCTTAACTGAACTGTATTGTATCCAACCCCTCTAATGCTTTCAATCCAGACTGCTTGATCGATGGGGTCAATTTTTTTACGAATTCGCTGGATACAAACATCCACGACGTTGGTGTTGGGGTTAAAGTCGTAGCCCCAAACATGCTCTAAGATTTGGGTACGGGTGAAAACTCTTCCGGGAGAGCGCATGAGATACTCCAGAAGATTAAACTCGCGGCTAGTGAGTTCTATCACCTGGCGATCGCAAGTCACTTCCCTAGTGATGCGATCGCCAGGTGATAGGGCCTACGCAAAGCAGATTTTGGCGCTCGCTCACACTCCGGCGAATAACGGCATGAATTCGAGCCGCTAACTCTTCCACAAAAAACGGTTTAGCGATGTAATCATCGGCTCCTAAATTTAGTCCTTCCAAGCGATCGTTTAGTTCATTCCGAGCCGTCAACAAAATTACTGGAGCATTTCGACCTTTCTGCCGCAAGAGTTTCAGAATCGATAGTCCATCCTTTCCCGGCACCATAATGTCGAGTACGATCGCATCATATTCATTTTCTAATGCCCGCAGATATCCTTCATCACCGTTGTCGCAGTAGTCTACAACAAATCCCTGCTCCTTCAGTCCAGCCCGGACAAAGTTAGCAATTTTTGCTTCATCTTCGACAAACAGAACGTTCACAAGCCTTTACTACTTTACTTACAGTTTCAGTATAAGTTCTTCATCCTTGTGCTTAAATTACAAAACTGTAATTTAGAAAGCAGGTGGACTGTAATTTTAAGTTGGCTTAATTAGAAATATCAACACCTACCTTTTGAAGGTTGATTTTTATGAATATTCGTCGAGTACTAGTTGTAACAGCGATTCCGGTTCTGGTTGGTACGTTTGGTTTTATTTCACTCAATCAAGCAAATGCCGCTAGTAAATTCTCTCAAATTGCACAAGCGCAACTGCCGCCCAACCAAGCACCGGATGAACAGGGGCGACCACCTCGACCTGATTTTAAGGCGGCGGCGGCAAAGTTAGGAGTTAGTGAACAAAAGTTAAAAGATGCACTAGGAGTTCCTGCTAATCCTCCCAATCCAGGCGATCGCAATCAGCGTCCACCTCGACCTGATTTTAAAGCGGCGGCGGCAAAGCTAGGAGTTAGTGAACAACAGTTAAAAGATGCGTTGGGCGTTCCTGCAAATCCTCCCAATTTAGGCGATCGCAATAATCAGCGTCCACCTCGACCTGATTTTAAAGCGGCGGCGGCAAAGCTAGGAGTTAGTGAACAACAGTTAAAAGATGCGTTGGGCGTTCCTGCAAATCCTCCCAATTTAGGCGATCGCAATCAGCGCCCACCTCGACCTGATTTTAAAGCTGCGGCGGCAAAGTTAGGAGTTACAGAACAACAGTTAAAAGATGCACTAGGAGTTCCTGCCAATCCTCCAAATTCAGGCGATCGCCCTAATCCACCAAAATAGCTAAACATCATCTAGATTAAGGAAAAAATGAAATTATCCATTAATCGTAGTGGTGCTTGATGAGTTCGTAGTAAGCACTTCAGTACTTAAAATTCCAGAACTAAAGTCCTTACTACAAACCTAGATCCTCTTAAATCCTCCAATTTATCGGAGGACTTTGAGAATGATAAAAGCATAGTGAACACGTCATGAAAAAAAAATATTGTCAAATAAATCGCATTTTGAGTCGAAGAAAAGCACTTGCTCTATTTAGGGCAGCCGGAACTGCAATAATTGTAGTTGGATGCATACCGAGATCCAGATCCACACAGGCGCGATCGACTGTAGCCCTCACAGCACCATCTTTAGCTAACTCTAGTACATTGCCTGCCTGTCTTGTGACTCCAGAACAGACCGAAGGCCCCTATTTCGTAGACGAAAAGCTTAACCGCTCCAATATCCGTTCCGATCCAGCAGACGGTTCGGTGAAAAACGGCGTACCACTCCAACTGACACTGCGGGTTTCGCAGATTGGTAACACTGGTTGTAGGCTACGCGCAGGTGCGATCGTGGATATTTGGCACTGTGATGCGCTAGGCGTTTATTCAGACGTGAGAGATCCAGGTTTTAATACCGTCGGTAAAAAGTTCCTGCGCGGCTATCAAGTCACGGATGCAAATGGAACCGTTGAGTTCACAACTATTTATCCTGGTTGGTATCAAGGCAGAACCGTCCATATCCACTTTAAGGTTCGCACAGATGCGCCATCAGCACAGAGTTATGAGTTTACGTTGCAGCTATACTTTGATGACTCGATCACGGATCAAGTACACACCCAGACACCATACGCCAGCAAGGGACAACGCAATTTAAAGAACGCTGGAGACGGGATTTTTCAAAATGGTGGCGAACAAATGTTGCTCAAGCTTACTAAAACAAGCCTTGGCTACGCTGCAACATTTGATATTGGGCTTCAAATGGGTTAATAGGAATTCTCCGTAAACTGTACTTACAAAAGAATTCAGGAGTCATTCAACGTCAACAACACATTTTTGAAAAGGAAGAACTAACCTAGTACTTCTTTTGTAGTTTTAAAATGAAGTTTTGCAACCTTCTCCAAAATTTCCCTGCCATTTATTTCAATTAACTGTCTTGCTACAGTAACCACTTCTTGAGAAGAGCCTTTTGGGAGCTTTTTATTGTATTGTATTCCCAGTTTGTCTAGTTTATTAACAAATCGCTCTCTCGCTAAGATTGAAGCTGCTGCAACCGCTATGTAGCTCTCAGCTCGGTGAGCTTGAATAACATTCAATTTCTTACCTTTTTCTTGTAGTTTTTCAAGTAAGAGCTTTTCATCACCAAATTGATCAATTATCGCTGTCTGACATTCTACTTTGGATAGAAGTTGTTCTATTGCTTTAGCATGTGTCCAAGCAAGTAAATCATTAAGTGATTTTTTTTCTTTTTCGAGTTTGGCATATATCTGGTTATATCTTTCAGGTGATATTTCTACAATGACAAACTTATCCTGGCAAATTCTTCGGATTTCTCTAGCTATTTCCAGAATTCTAGTATCATTTAGAGTTTTACTATCTCTCACACCAAGGGTTGTTAATTGATTCGCAACTTTTTCATCTACATATATACAAGCACTGACTAAAGGGCCGAAGTAATCACCCTTCCCAGATTCGTCACTTCCAATAACAGGTAATGCCAAATTAGCAGGAATAGTTGATATGACTTCTTTAGAACTAGAAGCACTTTGCTTTTCAAAAAAGCTCTTTATCAGGCGAGAATGTTCACTATCGTCTAGTTGAGATAAATCAGTTTTTACCTTGCCTTGTTTGTTTTGATAAATTCTGATAATACCCGACCATGCTAGTTTATGAATCGTAAATTGTAAGCCATAATTGATTTCCTTGTACTCAGAGACTATAAACTCACTATTTGAAAGTAACTCACGGAGGTCTTCATACTTTTGAATAGCTTTTTCAATCTCACTCACTAGTACCTCCAGGATTTTGTTGCGATCAACTAGACTTAATAAATGCTTCTCAACTGTGGATCAAATAGTACTTTTCCTCATCCAATAAGATGCTATTAGTCTCCAATAGGTAAGGATGAGATTTATAGAATTCATGGGTTTTTTCAATGAGAAAGTCATCCAGTTTAGAAAAGTCAATTACTTTCATTGAGCGCCTGTTAATTTGGGCTTCAAATACATCTGCCTCAACAAATCTATTCGAGCTATATCCATTAGACAGTAATAAATCAAAGATAATTTTCCCACTAAAATTTATCTTGCTTAATTCTTGTTCAATACTTGGCAAGTAAGAAATAGGATTCTTATAGGTTGTACAAAAAATAATGACAACCTGTTCACAAATCATTTCAATTTGATATAGATCCTGAGTCTGCATCATTAGTTAGCTATTTTGTACGCTGTATCTATTATTTTAACTACCTTTTCAATAATTTGATTAGCCTGTTCTTGTGTTGCAATAAATTTACTACTATCAGTAAAATCATTGGCATGAAAAAGTTCATGTCTTTGCTGTACAAAGTAGGTATAGCAAATTTCTAAAGCATTACATATCTTGCTGTTACCAATTTCTTGTTTAAAGTCATTTTTAACTAAATAATTTTTTCTCGAATCACCATAAAAGATTCCGCCAAAAGAGTTATTATTATCTTCAATAGAGTACCCTTCATTGAAAAGTAACCTTCGCATCACTCCTTCAAGTGCCCGTAAAGCTGGAAAAACGTAGCAGCTATAATCCGGTAAAGGAATTGAAATATCTTTGAGAGTGTAGCTTGTCCTAAGCATTGTGAGTATTCCCTCACCTAAGCTAGAGTAAGCGTTTGGTAATAAAGCTTTTAGCTCAGTCTCGATAGTATTTTCATCCACATCTATAGTGTTGGGGGTTTCTTCTCCCTTATAAACAATCTCCAGAAAACCATTCAAATCAGTAAATTGTGCAAGAAAATAGCTTACCTGATAATAACCATACAGTGGTTTACCTTGAATCAATAGAGTATTAGTGCTTTGATAGTGAGTTAACGTCAGTGAATCATTATATTTACTAGTCACTTTTATACTTTTCTTCGTTAAAGCTTCTGAAATCCGTGCAACTGAAATTTCTGTTACATCTGAATCTTCATTTTTAAGTTCTTCAAGAAATTCAATAAGCAAGTTAAAGGTATCTTGATTTATATTTTTCACGCTGACTGAAATAGCTTTTCTATGGTCGCCAACCAACTTCTCCTTAAGATAAAGAGCCAACTGTTCGCCTTTGTCAGGATATTTGCCAATTTTTGTATGAATAGTTGTAGTTCCGTTCTGACGTAACAACAACTCAACCATAACGTCGCAGCCATCCTGAATATACTTCACTCTATGGCGAGAGTTCTGCTCCTCCGAATATATACCTTCTTGGAAGTTGTTGATTCTCCAAAACTCTTCTACGCACTCCTTAAGCCGAGTTCGGTCTAAGTTAAGTTCTTTGAAGTCAGATGGCACAGGCTACCTCCGAACTAAGGCTGTATTTAAGACTAGATATATTTGCTTTAACAGCATAAAATCCATATTTTAGCTATTTTAGTCATTTTTAATCAATCAAAAGGTATGATGAGGCTGATTCACCCGTTTATAGTTCAAAAGTACTGCTTTACGAGATTTACTTGCATACTAACACGTAACCTTGCTGTACTATAGAGCGCTAAAATAGGACATCGCCAAAGATTTGGAGAAAATTAATGCTGGGTTTCCTTAGCGTCAACTCAGCCGACAACATCAGCGATCGCTGAAGGAGAATTGACCTAAAGCATAGCTAGCGATCGCTCCCACTGTTAACGACACAGTTGAGCGATCATAGATAAACTCTGACTCTCACAAAGAACCTTTATACGGTAAGTTCCACTGATTAAGCCATCTGTAGAATAAATCAATAGAAGCAGTGCAACTAAAAATCGAAGGTTGTGCGAATCACACCCACATACTGCGTATCATTCCTGCTGTCGTTTTCCGGGTTGAGAATCATCCAAAAACCAGGAGTAATTGAGATATTATCGTTTAAGCGGTAGCGATAGAATGCTTCGATATGGTATGCAGTGTCTTGGTCTTGACGGACATCACTGTTAGAGACACGCGGCGGTATACCAAAGAGAATTCCCGGCAAGTTACCCTCACCCCCCACATCAGGAAACGACATACCGATCGCCCCAAACCAGACGTTGGCATTGTCACCATTGTTCACAAATAGAGAATCTGTTCCACCTCTGCCATTGGAAACATCACTCAAACCAGAACTCTTGGCATTTGCCCAAATATATCCACCCCAAGCGTGGATTTGGAAATTCGGGGAGAAGCGATAGAATCCCTGTGCGCCGACAATATCGTTGGAAGTAGCAATGTTGTTGCCAAAGGGAGCGTTTGACAGGGCGCTACCCGTCCCAGCTGCGACATCGACTGCTCCACCAGGGCTATAGCCATGAGAGTAGGCAACACCGATCGCTCCTTGCTCACCATAATAGGCTAAGTGAGCCAAGGCATTGTAGCCGCCATCAAACAAGCCGTTGCTAGCTGATGGCACATTGGGACTGCTGGCTAAATAACCCAATGTGAGAACCAAGTCTTTGGTAAAATTCAAGTTAGCGGCTGCACCGCCGCCACCTCGCCGGAATAAGGGACTATATGACCCAAAAAGTGAGGGAACGCCATTGCCGTCATCAGCGATTGTGGGGGGAGTGACGGTGGTTGAAATATCGGTGTAACCAATACCTGTGGGCCCAACAACGAAATTAAGGGAATCACTGACTGGGAAGTAGTAACGGATGTGGGGAATAAGAAGTGTATCGTTGCTGTCATAATCGAAGTTCAGGCGGGTCATTCCTGTACCTGTGGCGGCGGCAATTTGGCTTGTACCATTAGAATTGGCAAAGTTGCCAAACTCCAGGCGGACTCGCAACAAATCTTTCCCGGTAAAGCTACTCTCTAAGTTGAGACGACCCCGGTTTGCAAAGTAAGGACGGGAATTATCGCGATCGCCACCCACTCTATTACCAAAGGTATCACTAACGGCGGTAATAATTTGAGCATTCAGCCTAGTAGTAGTAGAAAACTGCTGTGCCTCCAGTGTTGCTGTATGTGCCTCTAGTGTATCCACCCGCCCGCGCAGAGTTGCCAATTCTGTGGCAAACTCTGTTTGCAACTTTTGGAGTACTACCAAGTCTTGCTTATTAACTAAATCACTAGTAGATGTGGCAATTAACTCATTAATACGATCCAAACAAGCATTTAAACCTGCGGCAAATTCATAACGGCTTAAAGCACGGTTGCCGCGATAGGTGGAATTAGGATAACCTGCAATACAACCGTAGCGTTCCACCAGCGATTGCAATGCACCAAATGCCCAATCGGTTGGTTGTACATCAGAAAACTGGGAAACAGAATTAACTTGTCCCTGCAAATTTCTATCATCTTCTGGAGATGCTGCCCAAACTGCTGGAATTGCCAAAAATAAGATAAAAAAGCTATGAAAAATAATTTTTAGCATTGGCTTATTACTTGATAATGGTTTAATTATGAATTTGTAAATAAGCAACACATCCTTAGCTAAAGACGCGATGAATCGCGTCTCTACAAATAGCGATGAATCGCGTCTCTACAAATAGCGATGAATCGCGTCTCTACAAATAGCGATGAATCGCGTCTCTACAAATAGCGATGAATCGCGTCTCTACAAATAGCGATGAATCGCGTCTCTACAAATAGCGATGAATCGCGTCTCTACAAATAGCGATGAATCGCGTCTCTACAAATAGCGATGAATCGCGTCTCTACAAATAGCGATGAATCGCGTCTCTATAAATAGTCTATTTGTCGCATTCTTTTTTCTAATTCGTGAAAATCTCTCTTTCTTCTCTGTGATATCTCTGCGCCTCTGCGGTTTGTTGACGCGTAGCTACTTGCCGCAAAGGATACAGAGATACGAATTACATATCTTCTAACTCAATTCCTTTGGTTTCTTTAATAAAAAAGAGAATGAAAAAGAATGAGGTAGCTGCCGCAATTGTATAGAGTCCATAGGCAGAACCTAGACCAAAATTTTTCAGTATGGGAGGAAATGTTGTGGAAACGAGGAAATTCGCAACCCATTGCATTGCAGCAGCAACTGAAAGTGCAGCCGCTCGAATTTTGTTATTAAACATTTCTCCTAACAGTACCCAAACCACTGGCCCCCAGGAGAAACCAAAGCAAAATACATAGAGGTTGGCTGCAATGAGAGCTATAGTACCTGCGCTTCCGGTGAGATTGGGGTTACCAGCAGCATCTAGGGGAGCGTTGCCAAAAATATAAGCCATCGTCCCCAAGGTCAAGGTCATGCCAATCGACCCTAGTATGAGCAAAGGCTTGCGACCAAATTTATCTACAAAGGCGATCGCAATTAATGTTGTAATAATATTGACGGCTCCTGTAATCACCGTAATTGTTAAGGAACTTTGTTCTGAAAACCCAACTGCCTGCCACAAAACGCTGCTGTAGTAGAAAATTACATTAATCCCAACGAATTGCTGTAATACAGATAAGCCTATTCCTATCCAAACAATCCGCAGGAGTCCACCATTTCTGCTTAAGAGGTCAGAAAACCTGGGTTCGCGTTCTCGAAGCACTGTCTGCCGAATTTCTTCGATTTTTGTCAGCACGTCACCGCCCAAAATCTTGGTTAGAACATTAGCAGCTTCTGGTTCCCGTCCTTGAGCAACCAAGTACCGGGGAGATTCGGGAATCATTAAGGCTGACATTCCATAAAGTAAGGCTGGAGGAATTTCCGTCCAAAACATCCAGCGCCAAGCGGCTATGCCAAACAAAAACGGTGACTCGGCTGAACCTGCTGATACAGCAATAAAGTAGTCGCATAAGAGTGCAATAAAAATCCCAACTACGATCGCTAATTGTTGCAGAGATCCTAATCTTCCTCGCAAATGGCTAGGAGAACACTCGGCGATATAAGCTGGTGCGATTACACTAGCAGCGCCAACTGCAATCCCACCTAATAGTCGCCAAAAGATAAAATCCCAAATTCCTAAAGCAATCCCGGAGCCAATGGCACTGATGGTAAACAACACCGAAGCTGCTACCATTGCCTTGACTCGACCATAACGGTCTGCGATTTTCCCTGCATAGAATGCTCCTACCGCAGACCCTAACAATGCTAGAGACACGGCAAGACCAGTTAACACACTGTTGGCGTTAAAGGCTTTGGCAATAGCACCAACTGCGCCGTTGATTATAGCAGTATCAAAACCGAACAGAAAGCCGCCGAGGGCAGCAGCACCAGCAATCAAAATGACATAAAATGTGCTGGATTTACGACGAGTAGTGGTGGTCATAGTTTATATATTGGGCATTGGGCATTGGGCATTGGGCATTGGGCATTGGGCATTGGGCATCGGGCATTGGGCATGGGTGCAGAAAAAAGGAATTTTCCCCCTGCTCCCTGCTCCCCTACCTCTTTACCGTCTGGAACGTCTGCGGAGTCGGTCTATTACAACTGCCAAAATAATTACTAGTCCTTTGACGACTAGTTGCCAGAAGTAAGATAGGTTCAACAAAGTTAAACCGTTGTTGAGAATAGCAATGATTAATGCACCTAGAAGTGTGCCGCCAATAGTACCAATACCGCCTGTGAAGCTGGTTCCACCTAGAATAACAGCTGCGATCGCATCTAATTCGTAACCTTGACCTAAGATGCCACTAGCACTATAAAGACGGCTGGCACTCATGATTCCTGCTAAACCTGCCAGTAATCCACTAATACCATAGACAAATAGCAAGACACGATTAACTTTAATCCCAGTTAATCTGGCTGCCCGTTCGTTACCACCAACGGCATATATCTGCACTCCTAAAACAGTTTGCCGCAAGACAAACCAGCTAACTATCACAGTCAGCAGCGCAATTATCACTAGCCAAGGAATCGGCCCGATATATGTATTACCCACCCAAGCAAAATTTATGTCACGGTTAATCAGCGTTGTCCCCTTGGCAACTAAAAAGGCAAGACCCCGCAAGGCTGTAAGTGAACCCAGTGTGACAATAAAAGGTGGTACATCCAAAAAGGTGATGATAGCGCCGTTGACTAAGCCTAAAAGCAATCCTGCGAGCAACGCAGCAGGCACGGCCGCCCAACTCAAAGCTGGCAATAGTGATATCAGTAAGGCAACTACGGCAGAAACACCTAACATTGAACCAACAGAAAGGTCAATACCTCCGGTGAGAATTACAAAGGTCATTCCTGTCGCCAGCACAATATTGATTGATGACTGGCGCAAAATATTAACGATGTTACCGGCTGTGAGGAAGTTGGGAGAAAGGAATGCAAATAAGATGCAGATAATTATTAGGATTGGCAGAATCCCGGCAACTTCCAATAAACTGCTAATTGATTTCCGGTTGCGGGATGCGGGATTGTTGGCTAATTTATTGGCAGGCGGTCTGACTGTCTGACTCATGATTCTAATACCTCCGATGCTCCAGTTGCGTAGTGCATAATCTTTTCTTGGGTAATTTCTTTACCAAGACTGCCGTCCAGTTCGCCTACCAGTTGGCCTTCTCGCATGACTAAGACGCGATCGCTCATGCCAACAATTTCTGCTAGTTCGCTGGAAACCATTAAAATAGCTACACCTTGTGCTGCCAATTCGCTCATAATTCGGTAAATTTCGCTTTTAGCACCGATATCTACGCCGCGTGTCGGCTCATCTAACATCAAAACTCTCGGTTTAATCGCTAACCAACGCGCTAGCAGTAGCTTCTGCTGATTCCCACCAGAAAGATCCAGCGCTCTAATTTCCAAATTGGCTAGGCGGATATTAAAGTTCTCTACAGCTTCTGTTGACAGGCGATTAACTGAACCCCAGTTAACAACTCCAACTTTTGCATCCTGTTTGAGTGTATTGATGGCAATATTCTTGCGGGCGCTCATTTCCAGAAATAAACCTTGATCTTTGCGGTCTTCTGGAACGTAACCAATTCCCGCCGCAATGGCATCACTGGGAGTATTAATTTCCAGTTTTTTGCCATTCAAGAATACTTCACCACTGGCTTTGCGGTCTGCACCAAAAATCAGCCGGCATAGTTCCGTGCGTCCTGCACCAACCAGCCCGGCTAAACCAACTATTTCTCCAGCATGAACTTTAAAACTAGTCGGCTCAACCTTCTTACGCGCATCGCTCATATTTCTGACTTCCAGCACGACTGGGCCCGGATGCATTTGTCGTTGATGTTCGTAAAAGTCTTGCATGGAGCGACCAACCATCATTTGCACCAAGCGTTGGGGAGAAATTTCACTGCGTGTCAGACTGCCAATATATTGACCATCTCGCAGTACGCTAATCCGGTCAGCTAGGGCATAAATTTCTTCCATCCGATGGCTGATGTAGATAATGGCAATGCCATCACGTCGTAGTTTGCGAATTACTTCAAACAAATGCTCACTCTCACGGTCAGACAGTGCTGCTGTTGGCTCATCCATCACCAAAACGCGGCTTTTGTCCTTCAACGCCCTGGCAATTTTAGGACTTACGCACACTCTACGAATTCTCGGCGCTCTTGGCGTCTTGGCGGTTCGAGAAATTAAGCTTTTTAGCAATTTTTGCGTAAGTCCTAAATTTCTACTTGCTGCTGTTCTGCGATCGCTAAAGTACCAACTACAGTCTGCGCTGTAAAATTGGCTCCAAGGCTTTCTAGTACTTGCTCTGCTTCCAGTTGCATAGCTTGGCGGTCTAAAAGCTGACCTCGTCGCAACTCGCTACCCATAAACATATTTTCGGTAACGGTTAAATTCGGTGCAACATTCAGTTCTTGATAAATAAGATTAATACCCGCCTTACGTGCCGTCGCCGGATCGGTAATTTTCAGGGGTTGACCATTGATGCGAATTTCTCCAACATCTGCAATGTAAGCCCCAGCCAGGATTTTCATCAATGTGCTTTTGCCTGCTCCGTTTTCACCCATGAGAGCGTGAACTTCTCCGGGATAAATCGTCAGATTGACATTTTGGAGTGCAGATACACTATGAAATCGTTTTGTAATTCCCTGCATTTCTAACACCGGAGTGGTGGTTGGTGTATCAGGAAATGAGTTTTCAATAGTTGTTGTCATGAGCGGAACTTTTAAAAAGAATTGAAAATTTCCAATTGTGAGTTATAAACCAATAACTCACATTTAATGTGAAATTAAAATCATCACAAAATCATCTTTTAAAAACCAATCATTATCTTGGAAACTTCTAAAGGCCGTCTTCCAAATTTAGAGCTTTTCGCAGATGCAAATATATACATCATGGGTATGTGCAAAAAGTCTGTCAATGTATCAAAAGACTCAATTGAGATTAGAAATAATTGTTACTTAAAAGTTCACAATTTGTATTATTTACCAACCTTTTTCTGTGCTGATATTATTTTTAGTGATCAACTTAACTGGAATCAGAATAGTAGGATTGCTAGGTTTTTTACCATTTAAGATGTCATATCCAACCTGAACTGCTTTTTTGGCCATTCCTCGGGGATTTTGAGTAGCAGTTGCGGCATATAAACTATTTTTAGTAGCGATCGCAGTGATTGCTTCTGGCGCACCATCAACCCCTACAATAAAGAATTCTCTACGTTGTGCTTGGTTTGCTGCTAGTTCTGCGCCAAGTCCACTGGGATCGTTGATGGCAAAAACAGCATCAATTTTCGGAAAGGTTGTAAGCAAATCACTCATAACTCTAAGTCCTCCATCCCTACTACCCTCTGCATTCTGGTTTTTAGAGAGAATTTTGATATCGGGATATTTGGATAATACATTTTCGCAGCCAGTAATTCGCTGAATCACCGAGTCTACTGGCGGCCCATTAACTATTACTACATTGCCTTTACCTTTGAGGCGATCGGCAATATATTTACAACTAACTTCTCCAGCTTGGACATTATTAGTAGTGATGGTGGCATCCACACCTCCCTCAGCGCCTGTGTCTACAGCAATAACAATTCTACCTGCTCGTTTTGCGTTTTCAACTATTGGTCTAATTCCCCTTTTGTCAGCAGCATTCAAAACAATAATGTCAGCATTAGCAGCAGTGAAATTTTCAATCTGATTGGCTTGTTGGTTGAGGTCATAGGCACTCGAAGCTACAATAACGGTGACATCTTTTCCGCCAATTCTCTTTGCTTCTGCTTCAACTGCTTGTCCCATAACCACGAAGAAAGGGTTACTTAGATCGCCAACGGTGAAGCCAACCGCTCGTAATTTTCTATTCCCAGTGACGGTTTTAGTTTCTGCACTAGTATTGATTGCAGTGTTAGTGCCAGTAGTATTAATAGCACTGTTATCATTTTGAGCGCCATTTGTGCAACCAACAACAGCCAAACCTAATATGCCAGCTATGAGCAAAATTCTTTTCATATTCATCTATTTTTACAACCGATTTAAATTTGAAAGAGGTCAAAAGAATATAAATTTACCAAATTATTCCAATATGAACTAGGTCTAAAAACTTTAGATATCACCTAGTCATACTCTTACTTTTTCCAATTGCAACTACTTTCAAATGTCTTCTAATCATATATATTATCTGATTTGAATAAACGCTATTAATTCACCTCAATTAGATAGATGTTTTCTTTTTTTAAGCAAAACTATGAGCGTTACACTACATCAAAAAATCACATTTTTTTGTGAAACTACATTTGGGAGTGCGTAGGCTAAAAACAGATTTTAACTACAATTAGTAGAATCTGATGTTATCAAAATTGGAAATTTGTATTTCCTATTACATTTTTTTAGTTTAACCTGCATTATTACAAATACGATCCCCGTTTATCGAACTTTACAAAGTAAATAAAACTTTTCTATCTCTATGTAGGTAAAGGTTTGACCACTAGAGCATTTGCGAAAATTAAAGAATTTTTAACCGAGGGAGAGTTTAAAAAAAACTTAACATGTTTGAATTAACTCGAATTGAGAAAATTTAATACTATAGGAGGAAAAGATTTGGTTTTAAATCTGTCTTATAGGAGTAGAAAAATATAGCCGACTACCATAAACAAAAATTATTTTATCTTCTTTTCGGAATCAACTAAAATATGCCTGTCAAGTACGCTTATTTGCTATGCTAGGTTGCGAGAAATAGTTTTGTTGTGTCTCAAACAGAAGAATTCTCTAGATTATTCACTTTTCAAGTATTCTGAATGGTCAGAATCAATTCACAAAGTAGATAAATGTAAATTTGAGTTAAGAAAAAGCATTGATGCGTAGGCATAGCCCGCCGGAGGCATCGCTAATTCTTAAAGATTTTGATGTCTTCTCAGTAACGAGAACTTTTTACACAGCTATGCATACGTGTGCATAGCTGTTACTAAATATAAGTTCATTTTTTGTTCTACACGCCTGTGGAAAGTTAATATTTTTGTCAACTTCACCTAGAGGAGTGTTAATTCGTCAATTGTCTAGTATAAGAATACTTGACAATATTAGCCAACTCTTGTAATTTGCTTATTGCTTCTGCACCCTCCAACTTCATTAATTCGCGATCGTCCCATAATTCCATCCAAGTAATCCCATAATCAGATACTAAAAACCGAATTAGGTGCTTTTCTTCTAGGCTAACCATAAATGAAGCACTCTGCATTTGGTCACCGCATGTATAACAAGACGCAGTATAGCCACGCCCGTCAAGGGTAATTGTCAAGGCTTGCAGGTTCATTACCAAATCTTGAATGAATTCCTGATGTTGTTGCGCTAATCTTAGAAACACTTATTTTCTCCTACCACTCCAGTTATGTGGTTGCTTTTAAAATTTCTTTAGATTTACATCAGATGTAATTTGGTTGCTAAAAGTTCGTGTTTTTATAAAGACGTGATTAATCTTAATCTTCCGGTTGTAAGTAATAAACTAAATTCTCAAAGCCGTTTTAATATTTTGGACAATTACCTGGGGTGGTTGTGCAATATCTATAGATATGGTGTTTAATGGTTCTTCAAGAGTATCAAACTGGCTGTTGAGCAGTTTTTCGCTCATGTAATGATTGCTACGCTCTTGCAACCGCCTTTGAATCAACTCATAAGACCCTTTGAGATAAACTAGCTTGATGCGATCGCTCTTGGCGTTGGCGGAGCGATCGCTATCCAATAGCAGAAATTGCCGATAGCTGTCTTTTAAAGCAGAACACGCCAGTACTACATTTTTATTATTTTGCAGCCAATGTCTTATCGCTGTTTGCAAATCTTGCAACCAAGGCATCCTATCAGCTTCACTCAGAGGGATACCGCGCCGCATTTTCTCAACATTCTCTGGTGAGTGGAAAGCATCAGCATCGCTAAACTCCCATTGTAACGAGTCTGCTAGCAGTTTTCCTATGGTGCTTTTGCCAGAGCCAGATACACCCATTAGGATAATAATCATTGACTGCTTAATCATCTTTTTCTTCAAAAAAGTTAAGTTATTAAAATGGCGGCTGAATTTAAGACTCCTTTCCATACAACATGTGAGTTGTATTAAAATATCTTGACAAAAAAATGCACACGGTTGCAAAAATCCCAAACCTCGTTTTAACTACTACTCAAAGATATAAAAATTCTACTTCTTTAGACATAATTAATAATTGTTACCAGTAGTTATTGGGCATTAGAATAATTTGAATATTTTTTCTCATAAAAATTCTTGCTAAATTTATACAAAACATACAACTTATACACTATCTCAAACCTCAGCTTTCACAATAGGATGTTAAAGTAAAAATTGTTAACAAAAGTTGTTTTTACGGATCAAAAAAATAGTTGATATTGGCTGTGCTGCCATGAAAACTAGTGTCTTTAGGGGAACTACAAAAAAGAAATTATCCGATTTTTAGCAAGAAAGGCAGAGGGCAGGAGGCTCAGTTGGCAGAAGGGAATTCTGATAGCGCAGCGTTAGCGACGCAGGAGCGTCTTCCTGCACTCTGCTACGACCGGAGTCCGTAAGGGTTTAAGCCCCACTCCAAAATCTTAGATTTGGTGTCTTGCAGTGTAGGTCTGAAGCCTACACTGCAAGACTTGCCCTCTGCCTCCTGCCTTCTTCACAATCAAAACGACTTTTTCCTCCTCGCTCCCTGCCCTAAAGGCAATGGGATATTTTTGGAATTTCCTAGTATCCTAATTGCTGCAATTACAGCACTTTGCAACTAAATGAGGTACAGAACTAAGGATTCACAAATCAAATTATTCTTCTGCCTCCTGCCTCCTGCCTCAAAACCAGTGACTTTGTACCTCATGCAAAAGCAAACTGCTGTAAAGCTACTAAAGAAGTAGATCATTTCAAAAGTAATAGCCAGTTCATGACTACTAATGAGACGTTTCTTGAACTTCAAGCAAGCACAATAAATGTACTGTTTAAAAACATTCTAAAGCTCAATAAAACCTTAATTTTGAAACTTTGATGCATATAAATAATAAACTTTCTACTAATACTTCATCTCTACAAGGGCTACGAGTACTGCTTGTAGATAATGATGTTAATTTCTGCAATTCGTTGACGCCGATGTTGCAATCCTATGGTGTGAAGGTGCAAACGGCATTTTTAGGAAAGCAAGCTCTGGAAATATTTGAGCAATGGCAACCTGATATCCTCTTGAATGGTATTTCCTGGCCAAAGGAGGATAGCTATGCTCTGATTCACCAAGTGAGAACACTTACAGGAGAGCGAGGCAAAGTAGTACCAGCGATCGCTCTCACAGGCACTGTAACAGAAGATATGTATCAAAACGCACTTTTAGCTGGGTTTAGTCTATGCTTTGCTAAACCCGTAGTTATTGATGATTTTGTTGCGGTGCTTGGCATTTTAGCAATTGCTAACAATCCTCATCCTCATGCTAACTAGCTTTAATTAATGTCTGAGATATAGTAGTCTAACTCTTTAGAAGTAATGATATGGGTCATTTATTTGTGGAGATAACTATTTTTAAAACGCTACTAATGAACTTGATAAATGATAAAATTAATCTCACGAGTTATCAAATGTATATTTTAACTCAATTAACTTTGCTTTTGAGTAGCGGAATTATTGGTATTGCATTTATTCTAGCTTCTTATTTATTGGCAATGACTTGGATTTAGGAAACTTATATTGTTTGTTTAACTTGTATTAAAACTATTATTAAATACAAGGCAAGTAAGTAAACTGACCTAAAATATAAACCTTAGCTGCTAAATCATTGCAGTGCTAAACTTTATCCTATGACATCCGATCAACCCTTTGAGCAACCTATATCTGAGTCTACCGCTAATGAAGCATTCGATGTAGAGCAGCAAGATATTGCAGATGCTTTATTTCCCATCGTTGGCATTGCCGCCTCTGCGGGTGGATTAGAGGCGTTTACGCAGTTGCTCAAATATTTGCTTACCGATACAGGGATGGCATTTGTGCTGATTCAACACTTAGACCCTAACCACAAGAGTCTGTTGAGCGAGATTCTGGCAAGAACAACTCAAATGCCCGTCACTGAAGTGCAAGATGGCGTGACTATAGAACCTAACAAGGTCTACGTTATTCCGCCTAACACTAAGATGATGTTGTCTGGTGGGGTGTTGCAACTCTCGCCACGAGAGAAAGTTCAGGGTAAATATATGCCTGCTGATGCGTTCTTTACTTCATTGGCAGCAGATCGAGGGCACAAAGCGATCGCAGTAATTTTATCTGGAGCCGATGGAGACGGTTCACTTGGGTTAAAGGCAATTAAGGCAGCCGGAGGGGTGACTTTTGCTCAGTGTGAAGACACGGCAAAATTCGATAGTATGCCCAATACTGCTGTTGCCACCGGGAATGTCGATTTTGTGCTACCGCCTCAAAAAATCGCTGAGGAACTAATAAACCTCAGTCGCAATCCTTTTATTTCTGACTCATTGCCAGCGATCGCAATTGAGAAGTTGCCCGAACAGGGAAATGCCTTGGCGACTATATTTGTATTATTGCGATCGGCAACTGGCGTTGACTTTAGCCACTACAAACCCAACACCCTTGATCGCCGAATCCAGCGCCGAATGCTGTTGTATAAACTAGAACGCTTGCAGGATTATGCCCAGTTTTTGCAAGAAAATCCGAGTGAAGTCAAAGCGCTCTATGAAGAAATTCTGATCCACGTCACCTATTTTTTCCGCGACCCCGAAGCATTTCAACTCTTGAAAGAGCGAGTTTTTCCCACTATCATCCAAAACAAATCAGCATTGCCGATTCGGATTTGGGTAGCTGGGTGTTCCACGGGCGAAGAAGTGTATTCCATCGCTATCTCCTTGCTGGAGTTTTTGTCGGATAAAATCACCCCGCCGCCGATCCAGATTTTTGCCACAGACATCAGCGAGATAGCGATTGACAAAGCAAGATCGGGCATTTATGCAGAGAATCAAATGATGGAAGTCTCACCAGAGCGCCGCCGCAGATTCTTTAATGCCCTTGAAAGTGGTGGGTATCAAATTAGTAAAGTTGTCCGCGAACTGTGTGTGTTTGCTAGGCAAGACTTGGGTAGCGACCCCCCTTTTTCCAACTTAGATTTAATTAGCTGCCGGAATGTACTGATTTACTTGGACGAAACGTTGCAAAAACGGATATTGCCCATCTTCCATTACAGTCTCAACCCGACTGGATTTTTGCTGCTAGGGACTTCAGAAAGCACTGGTAAATATTCAGAGTTGTTTACTCAGATTGATAAAAAGTATAAAATTTATGCCAAGAGAATAACCGCATTTCGTCCAGCTTTTTCGTTCGTTACCAGCAATTATCCGATGGTAAAAGTGGACGAACCTAAGTTAATGAATGAGAATCTATCGGATGAGTTTGACTTAGAGAGAAAAACTGACCAACTGCTCTTGAATCGCTATGCCCCCGTGGGTGTGACGATCAACGACAAGCTCGAGGTGCTGCAATTTCGTGGAAAAATCGATCTCTACCTAAAACTTGCACCTGGTAAACCAAGTCTTAACTTATTCAAAATGGTGCGCGAGGGCTTGCTCATTGAGCTACGCGCCACAATTTATCAAGCACAACGGCAAAAAATTCTAGTTAGAAAGGAAGGGTTACGACTTGAAGAGGGCAATATTTTAAAAATCATCAATATTGAGGTGATTCCATTCAAGCCTTCGACCAATGAAGAATTCTATTTTCTGGTTTTATTTGAAGAAGCCCTACCCACTGTTAGCAACCTCAACACGGTAAATCCTGAGAGCCAAGAGCAGGGAGACTTAGAGCGAGAGATTGCTCGGCTAAGGCTTGAAGTGGCAATCGCCAATCAAGAGAGGGCCGCGACTCAAGAGTATTTGCAAGCGGTAATCCAAGAGCAAGAACACATCAATCAAGACCTAAAAGTTGCCAATGAAGAAATTCTCTCCAGTAATGAAGAGTTGCAAAGCACGAATGAGGAGCTAGAAACTGCTAAAGAAGAAATTCAGGCAACCAACGAAGAACTCAACACAACTAATGAAGAACTTCGTAGTCGAAATCTGGAATTACACCAAGTTAACAACGATTTGACAAATTTGCTTGCCAGTATCAATATTCCCATTTTGATATTGACTTCGGACTTACGGGTTCGACGTTTTACGCCAATGGCGCAACGGCTTTTCAATTTAATTCCCACCGATGCTGGACGACCCTTGAGCGATATCAGAGCGAATCTGAATATTCCTGACTTAGAACCTCTAATTTTGGAGGTACTTGACACACTCAGCATCAAAGAATTAGAAGTCCAAACTCTAGGGGGACATTGGTATAACCTCCGCATCCGTCCTTATCGCACTACAGAAAACCAGATTGACGGTGTAGTGTTGGTGTTAATAGATATTGATGTTCTTAAACGCAGTGCCACAATCTTAGAACAAGCCCGGAATTACGCTGAAGCAATTGTGGAGACGGTACAAGTGCCGTTAATCGTGCTTGATTCTGATTTCCGAGTGAATAAAGCCAATCGCTCGTTTTATGAAACATTTCAGGTTTCACCATCAGAGACAACGCAATCTCTAATTTTTGAACTAGGGAACGGTCAGTGGAACCTACCTGGACTACAACAGATCCTAGAAGACATTCTCGCCAACGATACCACTATTGAAAACTTGGAGGTAGAGCATCGTTTTGAGCAGATTGGACAGAAAACTATGCTGCTAAATGGTTGGAAAATTGTTCAACAGGGAGAGGCTCAAAGGATTTTGCTGGCGATTGAAGATATTACTAATCGCAAGCAGTTTGAGTTAGAGCGATCGCAACTTCTAGCACAGGAGCAGTCAGCCCGTCAAGAAGCGGAAAATGCCAACCAAGCTAAAAATGAATTCTTGTCGAACCTCTCCCATGAACTGCGTAACCCGCTCAATACTATACTTGGCTGGGCGCAACTTATCCGCACCCGCGATTTAGATGAAGCAGCAGTCACTCGTGCCTGGGAAGTGGTAGAGCGCAGTGCTAATGTGCAGGCTCAGTTAATCGATGATATGCTGGATCTCTCACGGATTACGAGTGGAAAGCTTCATTTAAACACTCGTCTAATCGATCTAGTTTCAGTAGTGAATGCCGCGATTGAGTCTATCGAATTTTCCGCAGAGGCGAAAGGCATTCAAATTGTTTCACAGTTGCACTCAGCGACAGTTGTCGGAGATTTTGACCGTTTACAGCAAGTTCTGTGGAATTTACTTGCTAACGCGATTAAGTTCACTCCAGCCGATGGGCGAGTGGGAGTTATGCTCGAAGCTGTATATAGTCACGCCGAGATTCGAGTCAGCGACACCGGAATTGGCATCCCGGTAGACTTGCTGCCTTATGTGTTTGAGCGCTTCCGCCAAGGAGATTCCAGCAGCAGTAAAACAAGTCAGGGACTTGGACTGGGCTTGTCAATCGTCCGTCATATTGTAGAACTTCACGGTGGAACAGTTCAAGCGCAAAGTCCAGGCGAGGGAAAAGGAACCACGATCGCCATCAGGCTGCCTCTGCGCTCAATGCCGCCGGAAATTACACCGCCAACTTATTTAGAGCCGAGCCTTTTATCAGAGACTCCAGATACATTAGATGGTAAAAATCCACCCCTTACCCTTGAAGGATTATGTATCTTGGCTGTAGACGATCAAGCGGATAGCCGCGACTTAATCAAGTGGATGTTAGAAGACTTCGGGGCTGAAGTAGTGATTGTTACATCGGCAAGGGAAGCGATCGCTGCTCTAACTGAATCTCCTAGCAGATATGATCTGCTTCTAGCAGATATTGGGATGCCAGAGGAGGATGGTTACTCCCTGATTCGTCAGATTAGAGAGCTTGAGCCTGAAGCTGGGGGACAAATTCCAGCAGCAGCAATCAGTGCCTATGTCACCGAGCAAGAGCGACAAAGGGCAATTGAAGCTGGTTTCCAAATGCATCTAGCTAAACCGATTGAGCTTACTGAATTGGTATTGATGATTGCAAATTTGACTGGACGAGTCACAGATAATTCGTAACACTTCGGCTACGCTCAGTATAAGTTCGTAATTCGTAATTCGTAATTGAAAGTATTGTATTTAATTTGTGAAAATGCGCGGTGTCCAAATCCCCGACTTCTCAAAGAAGTTGGGGATCTAATTTTCACAAATTATTTAAGACTGCTATAGTTTTACCCCACCCTAAGCCAATACGGTTCGTCGGTTAAAGGGGAAAGGGGAAAGGTTTTGAATACATACTTTACCCTTTCCCCAGATCGTAAGGAAAGTGAAAAATGCTTATCCGAACCGTATTGCACCCTAACCCTCCCCTTATAAAGGGGCTACGGTGTACACACAAGTTTGAAGTTGTTCTTTGAATCTGGGTTTTACCCCACCCTAACCAAGGCTTGAATTCAATAAA